>CAZEPA010000193.1:0-7538 GCA_964513955.1 uncultured Anaerolineae bacterium
CGCTTAGTCCTGACTGAGGGGCGCAATCGGCAGGTGCGCAAGATGACAGCGGCGGTGGGCTTTCCAACCTTACGCCTGGTGCGTATCAGCATTGGGCCATTCACCATCGGAGATTTGCAGCCTGGGCAGTGGCAGGAGGTGCCCGCCTCACTGGTCAGGCGGCTGCTCAACAATTCATGGCCCCAACAGGGGTCTGGATAAGTATAATCACTTTAGGAGGCAACATGGACGAGAAACCCTGGTTGGCGCATTATGATGAGGGCATCCCGGCAACGGTAGCCCCCTACTCCGGCACTCTGTTGGAAAAGCTGGATGAGGCGGTCAAGCAGCGCCCAGAAGCCGCGGCGGTCTGGTTCAAAGGCACAACGCTGACATGGCGGCAAGTGGACGAATTGAGCAATCAGTTCGCCAATGCGCTGGTGGCGATGGGCGTCAAGAAAGGCGAGCCGGTTTCATCTGTGCTGGTCAATTCGCCCCAGGCCGTTATCGCACAGTTGGGCTGTTGGAAGGCGGGCGCGGTGTATGCGCCGCTGAACCCCTTGTATACCGAGCGCGAGCTGGAAGAGCTGCTCAATACTAGCGGCGCGCGCGTGATGTTGGTGTTGACGCCGTTCTACGAGCGCATCAAGGCCCTGCAAGCCAAGACAAAGCTCGAATATGTGGTTGCCACGCGCGTGCGCGAATATCTGCCTTTTGTGCTGCGCCTGCTCTTCATCGCCTTCCGCGAGAAGAAGGCAGGTCATCAGGTTTCGCTGGCCGCCGGCGACCACTATCTGCCGGATTTGCTGGCCGCGCAAGTTGGCAAGCCGAAACCGAACGTGCCCATTTCACCAGATGATGACGCGCTTCTCCTGGGCACTGGCGGCACCACGGGCATTCCCAAGGTAGCGATTGGCACCCATGCAGGCCTCTACGCAGCCGGCAAGCAGATTCGCACGTGGTTCAAGGATGCGTTGGAGGACTGGGAAAGCTATTTCTGTCTGCCGCTGCCGCTCTTTCACGTCTTCGGCAATGGCGGTGCTCTGAGCACCAGCCTTTACGGGCACTTCCCGCTGGCGCTTGTGCCAGACCCGCGTGACATCAAAGACCTGGCCGAAACCATTGGCAAGACCAAGCCGGCCTTCTTCATCGGCGTGCCCACGCTCTATATCGCGTTACTCAACAACCCTGAAGTCAAAGAGGGCAAGATTGATTTCCATTCCATGAAAGCCTGCATCTCAGGGGCAGCGCCCTTGCTGGCTGAAACCAAGACGGCTTTCGAGAAGCTAACCGGCGGCCGCATCGTGGAAGGCTACAGCCTGACCGAAGCCATGATGGCCTGCTGCATCAACCCCTACAAGGGCGCTTTCAAGCTCGGCTCGGTGGGCATGCCAGTGTCTGATGTCACCGTGCGTATTGCAGATGCGCTCACCGGCGAAGGCGTCCTTCCGGCAGGCGAAGTAGGCGAGATCCTGATCAATGCACCGCAAACCATGAAAGGCTACTGGGCGCGACCCGACGCCACGGCCGAAATGGTGCAGATGCACGACGGGATACGCTGGCTGCACACCGGCGACTTGGGCTATCTGGATGAGGACGGTTACGTCTTCATCGTGGATCGCAAGAAGGATTTGATCAAACCGAGCGGGTACCAGGTATGGCCGCGCGAGGTCGAAGAGGTGGTCAGTCAGCATCCGGCCGTGCAAGAAGTAGCGGTGGCCGGTATCCCTGACGCCTACAAGGGCGAAGCCGTGGCAGCCTGGATCGTGCTCAAGCCTGGCATGGCCGCCACCGTGGATGATATCCGCGCCTTCTGCAAAGAGCGCATGGCCGCGTACAAGGTGCCCTCGCGCATCGAGTTCCGCGAGACGCTGCCCAAGACGATGGTAGGCAAGGTGCTGCGGCGCAGCCTCGTGGATGAGTACAAGCAGAAGAGCCAGTAGCATACGGTTATGTCACCCACCACCGAACCACTCGACGCAGCGTTGGAGGTGCGCCAGGCGCGCGCAGATGAGCAGGCGCTGATCCGGCGCCTGGTCACAAGGGCGCGGCTTGACCCTTCCAATCTGCACTGGCAAAATTTCTTGCTGGCTGAAGTCAATGGGGAGGTGGTGGGATGCGTCCAGATCAGGCCGTATCCGGGACTGCGTGAATTGGGCAGTATGGTGGTGCGGTCATCCTATCGGAAGCGAGGCGTGGGCGGCGCGTTGATGCGCGCGATCCTCGGTCAGAGCGTTCCACCGATCTTCCTGGAGTGTCCCGCCTATCGGGTCAGCTTCTACGAACGGTTCGGCTTTCACGTGGTCGGCGTACGCGAGATTCCGTGGGTCTTACGTGTAAAGTGGATTTTGGGGAACACCCTGGTGCGCTGGCTGACTGGCATCCCGATCCGAGCCATGCGCTGGGATGGGCCATCCGCCATGGGCGGACGCCCGGACGTCACACCTAGTTTCAACAAAGAGGCGGGTTGAAAAACCCGCCTCTTTTTGCTTTACGGTAAGTCGAGCACCATCAGCCATTGGCGCTGCGCATCGTCAAGGCTCATCCGCGCCTTACTGGCCTGGTAGGAGAGCACCGGCAGTTCGGACGTGGTCCAGGGTAGGATCGGCAGTTCCTTATGCGCCCGAAAGCCCAATTTTTCCCAGAAGGTACGGCCGCCGGTGCCGACCAGGCCATAGATGATATCCAGATCCTGTCCTGCCCCCACCTGCAGGCGCGCCCAACCGCGCTCTTCAGCCCAGGCGATCAATGCCTTCACAAGCGATGTGCCGATGCCACGGCGCTGGAAGTCCGTCGCATCCCCACTGCTTTCGTCAGGCAAGACAAGCAATCCACTCTGGAATGTAGGCGCGCCCATCTCAATGCACTGGATGAACAGGGTGTTGGCAGGGTCATCGGCAGCAACGGCCGGCCAGAACCAGCTCGAACGCATGGAATCCGAATGGCGCCCCAACCGCATCATCAGTGCGCTTGGGAAAAAGCGGATGACGCCAACAATTTTGTCACCGTGCCACGCCTGAATGGCGCACGTGCCGTAGCGGCGAATCACTTCCCGCAGAAATTCGCGACGTTCTGTGGAGGCGCCAGGCGGGCAGATCAGGTTTTGCCCCAGACGCGGCGCCAGTTCATCCAACAACGTTTCCGGCCACGGATGCTGAAGCAAACGCGCATCAACCTGGTCGTCGGCGGGCTGGTGCAGCTGGGCCATGGCCAACGGGCCATGATGCAGGCACAGCGTCGTCACGAGATCGTCGCCCATGGGGCGGATTTGGATGGCTCCGTCGAGGGTTGGTTGCATGGACAGGCTCCTAGTCATTGATCCACCACAGGCTGTGGTTGTTGGTCGTGTGCGAGAGTGCGCAAAGCGCCGCCGCAGCATGAACGATGATGCTGCCGTATAGTATTATATCAAAGCCGCTGCATGGCTTGCAGTAAGATTTCCTTCCAACGCGCGCCAAGAAGCCACTGCTTCCCCGGCGAGCCGACGCTTTCCAACTCGCTGCGCCCCACCATCGCATCGGTTGTCAGTTTCAACTCTTGCAGCAGCCAGGCAATCAGGCGTGCGCCGCTGTTGATCTGTGCAGTGGTTGGCGGCACATCGGTGAAATTGCCTGCAAACGCCACCGCCACCCCATCCAGGTTGACGGCCGGCGTCACCGTTTGTTCACTGACGGTTTCGAGCGCGTTCGTCTGATAAATCGTCCCATCACCGATGATCAGGAAGTGATAGGTGATGCCTGCCCGCCCCTGCCCGACCTGCACCTGCGCAATGCGCTCCGGCGTCACGTTGTCGCGCGTCACCGTGTGATGAATCACCACACGCCTGATGGCGTCCAGCGCACGCGAGTCGTAGCGCAGGGTTCCGTGATGCGGGAGCTGGGCGCTGACGTCCTGCAAATCAGGCCGCGCATAGCGCGGCGGCTCGCCTCCGCCCCCAGGGGGATCTCCGCCCCCAGGGGGATCACCTCCACCGGGCAGTCCAGCTTGGCAATCGGCCAGCCGCCGCTGCAAATCAGCGACTTGGGCTTGCAGGTCGCTGATCGCTGCTTGCTGATCTGACGTGTGCCGGCGCAGGTCAGCCGTCAAGTCCTGCAAATCGGCCACCTGCACCTGGTATTGGGTCAGCGCCAGCTCGCCATCCCCCAGTTGTGCGCGCAGCGTCTGATTATCGGTTTGCAGCCGCGCGACATCAGCCGTCAATGCCGGCACCTGGGCGGCCTCAGCCTCAGCGCGCTGCGCTCTGTCCAACGCTGCGGCCGCGGCGGTGCGCGCCTGCGTCAAGTCCGCGCGCGCCTGCGCCAGCTGTTCTTCGCAGGTGGCCGGGGTCGGTGGGAACAGGTTACGCACCTGCGTGAGCAGGGTTTCCTTCCAAGCCGCGCCCTGCAACCACTGCGCGCCTGGCGAAGCAACGCCCGGCTCTACATCACAGCGACCACTGATGACCGTGGGCGCCAGGCCAAATTCCTGCAGCAGGAAAGCGCACAGTTGGGCGGCGCTGGTCACCTGGCTGGCCGAAGGCGGCGCCGCGGTAAAATCGCCCGCCAGCGCCACACCGATGCTATCCGCGTTGACCGCGTCCACGCCGGTGTGCGCTGACAGAGTGCGTAGGGTGTTCGTTTGATAGATAGCGCCGCTGGCCTGGATCACGAAATGGTAGACGATGCCAGGTTTGCCCTGCTGCACCTGGGCGCGCGCGATGAGATCTGGGGTGATGTCGCCCGCGGTGACGGTGTGGTGAATGATCAGGCGCTTGTTCGCATTCCACGGGCGCACCGGATAACGAGCCGCGGGGCTGCGCAAAAGCAGGGTATGAACGTCAGTCCAGACAGGTCGCGCCACCGGCCCGGGGCTCGCGCGCCATTCATCGGCCGGATACTCGACGGGCGTGGTGCAGTCTGGATTGAGCGGCGGCGCCGGACGGTCCTTCAACCCTGCGATCCGGTTGCTGATCGTAATCGGCCGCTGCTGATTATCCACGCCCAGGTGACGGAAAGTCTCCCAACGGCCGGCATGGCCCACCTGGTAGAGGCACGCCCCCAGCACATAGGCGTCACGGCACATCTGGTCGTTGTACCAATCCAGCGATTCCCAGTAGGAGTCCTCCGTCACTGAGTCGGGTGGATACAACCAGCCCACATCGCCGCCATCAAGGATTTTGTACATACGCGCCAGGCCTATCTCGGTGATGATGGCGGTGTGACGGTTGTTGTAGCGTTGACAGATGCCGCGCATGGCCTCGCGATAGAGCAGCGCGGCGCTGGAGGCGCCGGCGCGCGGTATGAGAGTCGGCCAGCCATACTCGTGAAACCCAAGATAGCGGTAAGATTCTAACGTGCGTGGAAACCAATCGAGATAGTGCGAGGCGTCAATGTAGTTGCCCGCGCCAAAGTTGAACGCAACGGCCTCACAGCCGGCCGTTTGCAGGCGCGCACGAAAGGCCGTCTGGAAGCGGTCAAGCGACTGACTGCGCCGCTGAAAGAACTCGGCAAATTCCGGATAACGATCCAGGGGAGTGCCCAGTTGATAATTCTTGAAAGAAGCCGGGCCAGGAAGGGTCTCGTTTGGCCCCATCCAGGCATCAATCAGCAGCCGGCCGGCCGCCCGCTCGGTGGCGTAGCCAAAATCATACTCCAGGATGCGATTGGCGTAAGCGACGCCCGCGGCGTCGGGGTCCGCAGCATCCAGCCAGCGCATCTGCTCGTCCAGCGGCACGAAAAGACGGCCAATGATAAATGAGTTCGGCGACAGACTGGTGCGAATCTCACGCAGCAGGCCGCGATCGCCGGCGTGAAACAGAATGACCGGTGGTTTGACTGATGCCAGGGCATCTCGCATGAAGGGCACTGTGCTGTTTTCAATGTAGAATCCGAGCTTGTTCACGGCGAGTTCTCCCCACAAAAGAAACCAGGTTCGGTGAGCCGCTGATCACCCAGAACCTGGTTTCTGTCTGACATCCATGCTCAGGCGGCCGCGGGTTGAACCTCGGCGAGCATAGCCTGAATTTGCTGCACACGTTGTTGCTCGGCGGCCAGGAATTCCGTCCACAGCTCAGCCACGTCATCTGGTGGATGGGTCGCCAGTTCGTGTTCATACCAACGCATCGTGGCCGTCATTCTGGCTAACAAAAGAGCCAGGCGCGCCTCTCTGCTTTTCGCATAACGGGCCTCATCTACCTGGCTGCGCACCGCGTACACGCCGGCAGGAGGCACATCATAGAGGCGCAGCAGACGTGAGATGTCCGCGATCTCGGCGCGCAAGGCATCAATCAGGTTGTCCAACCAGGTTCCGATTTCGGCCTCGGCTGCAGCCGCATGACGCTGGTAGTATTCACAAATCGTCAACAACGTGCGTTTCTGGCGCAGATTGACCGCCAGGCTTCTTTGCGCAGGCGTCAATTCGACCGGCCGAGTATCTTGATTTTCGTCTATTCGCTTATCCATCCCACTCCTATGGGTGCGCCATGCGGGTTGGCGGCGTCATCCAATCCGTGCGTCATGGCGCCACTTGGACAAATTGACTATCTTTGACCTGGAAGATAAAGACTTTGGCATTCTTGACGTCGCCTTGGGCGTCAAATTGGAGATCGCCCATGACGCCGCGGAAGTCCATCTGGCGCATCGCATCAGCCACTTTGGTCGAATCGAGCGAGTTAGCCTTCTTGACGCCCTCGGCCAGTACAGCCATGGCGCTGTAACCGTTGATGGAGTAGGTGTCTGGGTTGCGGGATTCCACGGCCTGATAAGCCTGGATCCAGGGTTGACCCGCGACCTGCGGACTGGGGGCGAAGGCGCTGACATACATGCCCTCGGCCGTACCATTGGCTTCGTCAATCGTCGCCGCCAGGAAAGCGCCGTCGCTGGCCAGCATCGGTATGGTCACGCCGTTTTCGATCAGGTCGGCCCGCAGATAGGGCGTTTCGATCTCATAACCCGCGTAGAAAATCGCGTCCGGGTTGGCCGCCTTGATTTGGGCGACCTCATCGAGGTAGCGCGGCTGACCTTCTTTGACCTGCAGCGTCAAGACAACCTCGGCGCCAGCGGCCGCCAACGCCTTTTTCATTTCGTCACGCAGACCAACACCGTACGGTGTATCGTTGTGCACGACCGCGATCTTGCGCGCCTTGAGATTGTTGACCAGGAACCCCGCGTCCACGGCGGCCTGCTCCGTGTCGTTGGCGTTGACGCGGAAGAAGTTGCGGTAGCCCTTCTGCGTGATCGAAGTCTCAGACGAAGTCGGTGTGATGACAACGAGCGACATGTCCTTATACACTTCCATCGCCGCCAGCGTCTGTCCGCTGTTGAGGTGACCGACCACGCCGATCACTTTTTGGCCGGAAGCCACCGCGTCCTTGACCTTTTGAGCGCCCGCAAGCGCCACATCTGAATCGGATTCATCATCCAAGCCAACGACATTGACTTTGTAACCGAGCAGACCGCCCTGGCGGTTAATCTCGGCGGCCGCCAGCCGCACGCCGCCCAGAACCGTCTGCCCGCCATTGGCCTGAAAGCCAGACAGCGGTACGGCCACAAAAACCGTTACCTCCCCGCGCGTGGGCTGCG
>CAZEPA010000194.1:0-7508 GCA_964513955.1 uncultured Anaerolineae bacterium
TGACGCCGGGGAAGGTTTTGCCAATGCCCTTCATTTCCAGCAGGATTTTACCTGGGGATTCACTCATGGTGACCTCCTGTCTGGCTACTTGCCCCGGTGGGAGAGGTAGTCAACGGACACCGCCGCGATCACCAGGATGCCGGTGATGAGAGTTTGGTAAATCGAGGGGATGCCCATCAGTTGCAGGCCGTTGCGGAACACGCCAACGATCAAGGCGCCGATCAGGGTGCCCATGATATGGCCGCGGCCGCCCAGGAGGCTGACGCCGCCGATCACGACGGCGGTGATGCTGTTCAGGTTAGCGTCTGCGCCGGCGTTTGGGTCGCCGACGCCCGTGCGGGACATGAGGAGCAGACCCGCGATGCCATAGGTGATCGCGGCAATCGTGTAGACGCCCAACAGCACTCGATTCGTATTGATGCCGGCCAGGCGGGCCGCTTCGGGGTTATCGCCGACTGCGTAGACGGAGCGGCCCACGGGCGTCGAGCGCAAGACATACCAGGCAATAATGAACAAAATGATCATCACCACCGAGCCGTAGCTAATCTCCGTGCCGCCCACGTTGAAAGTCCGGCCGAGAAACAACAGGATGTCGGGGAGCGAGGTGACCGTGGACGTGGTGTAGATGCGGACTAGGGCAAAGACGATGTTATAGGTGCCCAGGGTCACGATGAAGGCGGGCAGCCCGATGCCCGTGACCAGGCCGCCGTTGATCAGGCCAAACACGATACAAATGGCCATGCCGATGAGGACGGCCAGGATCGGGTTGACGCCGGACCGGACTGCGAGGCCGGTGGTGAGGATCGAGGATAGCGCCATGATCATGCCGTTGGAGAGGTCAATACCGCCGGTCAGGATCACCAGCGTCTGCCCAATGGCGAGGGTGCCGACGACCATCACTTGCTGCATGATCAGGGAGAAGTTGGCGCCCGTTAAGAACTTATCGGACTGGGTTGTGAAGAAAATGGCAGCCAGGATAAGCGCAGCCAGAGGCCCCATGATGGGAGACCCCTGCATGACGCTCAAGAAGCCCGACCGCCGCTTGGTAACTTTGCTAACGACTGCACTCATGGTGATCCTCCTCCAAAAGAGCGGCGGCAGGGAAACCTGCCGCCGCTGATCTAGTCAGGTTACTTCTCGCCCCAGCAGTTTGCTGCGCCGAACGCGGAGTCCTTGCTGTCAACGCCCGCCTGCGGCATGTCGGTGATCAGCGTAACGCCTGTGTCGGTGTAGCCGGTCGGCTTCTCGCCGGTCTTGGCATACTTGACCAACGCTTCCACGCCCATGGAGGCCATCTTCAGCGGGTACTGCTGCGAAGTGGCGGCAAACTTGCCATCCTTGATTCCCTGGACGCCCGGGTTGCAGCCGCCGTCAACGGACACGATGGTGATGCTCTTCTCCTTGCCCGCGGCCTTGATGGCCTGGTATGCGCCGGCGGCCGCCGGTTCGTTGATCGTGTAGACCAGGTTGATGTCAGGGTTCTTGCTCAGGCAGTTTTCCATGGCGGTCTGGCCTTCGGCCTGGTCGCCGTGTGTGTCCTGGCTGCAGACTACTTCCTTAGAGGTGATCAGGTCGGACGCGTTCGGGTCGGCTGTGCCCAGGCCCATACCCTGGAGGAAGCCGTTGTGGCGCTGTGCACCGACGGTGATACCGGGCTGCAGATCCAGGGTGGCAATGACGGGCGTCTTGCCAGCGAAGGCCGCCTTGGCCCACTGGCCGATCAGGAGCCCAGCGTTGAAATTGTTGGTCGCGAACAGTGCGTCAACCGCGCTCTGCGGCTCGGTCGCGGTGTCCAGCGCAATGACAACGACGCCCTTCGCCCGCGCCTTCTCGATGGTCGGCACGATGGCCTTGGTGTCGCTGGGGGTGATGAGGATGCCCTTGGCCCCCGCGTTGACCATATTCTCGAGCGCCGTCACCTGGCCTTCGTTGTCGCCATCTTTGGCGCCAGCGCCGGTCATCAACTTCACGCCCAACTCGGTGGCCTTGGCCTGCGCGCCTTCCTTCATCTTGACGAAGAAGGGATTACTCTCGGTCTTGGTGATCAGGCCGACGATGATCTCGCCCGAGGCGGCGGGCGCCTTGGTGGGGGCCGGTGTCGCTGCGCCGCCGCAAGCGGACAGCAGCATGGCAATGACTAGCAAGGGGATGATTCTCTTGTACGACATGGTGTTTCTTCTCCTTCAAAGTGTGAGCGTAACGGACATAACAATCGTTGCGAAAGCTGCGGTCTTAAGGTAGGGTTGAGATCACCTCCCCCGGCAATCAATGCGCGGCATGCTCTACAATCATGAACCAGGCGAGTCGTCAGGCGCCGCCCACACCGGCGGTGCGCCACATGACGCCCTTTTCACTAACTGCACCGGCAACGGCGGAGGTACGTCCACCGACTCACCATTGATCATTTGCATGAGCAGGCGAGCAGCGGTTTGACCAAGCTCATAGGTAGGTTGACGGACGACCGTGAGGGGGGGGCTAAACAGCGGCGCCCAATCGTGATCGTCGAAACTGAGCAGCGAAACATCGTCAGGGCAGCGCAGCCCAGATGCCCTCAGTGCATACAGCGCGCCTAGGGTCAGTTGGTTGGAGGCCACGAAGATCGCTGAAGGACGTTGAGGGAGATTCAACAGCCGCTGCAGCGCTTCATACGCGCTGGGCAGCGCCTGGCGTTGGCTGGCCGGCTTGACCAAAGAGAGTGCACCGCTGCCGCCAGCCACAACGCCATAAAACCGTGGATCTGCCTGTACAACCAGGGTGTGGTCAACAGGAAGTCCGGCCTCACGCAAAGCCTTTTCCCAGCCCCGAAGTCGTTCCATTTGTGTGCTGATGGTGTCAATGCCCATCAAGCAGGCAATGCGGCGGTGGCCCAGGCTAATTAAGTAACTGATGGCTTGATGCGCGCCATCTTGATTGTTGACCCCAACGAGCGGCGCTGCCAGCCCAGGGCTGCTGCGGTCGAGTTGGACAATGGGCACCCCAGACTCGGCCAATGCCAGCAAAGATGCGCAGCGAACGCCGGTAGGGGTAATGATCAGGCCGTCAATCTGCTGTGTGGCCAGCAAACGTAAGTTCTCTTCTTCGCGTTCCGGATCTTCATCGGTATTGCACAAGATAATGTTATACCGGGAATTGAGGGTTTCATCTTCGATGCCGCGCGCGGCTGCGGTAAAAAAAGGATTCCTGATTTCCGAAATGACGAGGCCAATTTTGCGGGTCGAGTTGGTGGCCAGACCGCGCGCAACCGCGTTCGGCCGGTAGCTCAACGCCTCGATGGCATCCAACACCTTCTGACGGGTCTTGTCGCTGACGAAGCGCGTCTGATTGATGACGTGGGAAACCGTCGCAATAGATACACCGGCGTGTTTGGCCACATCCTTGCTGCTAGGTCGAGCCATCGAATTCCCTGCCACTGACTTGCGGACGCCACGGTGCGCTCGATGCGCCATTCTTTGCGTAAGCGTTTGCGTAAACGCTTACGCAAGTATATCACGGCGTTTCTATGTTGTCAAGATGGCTCTGGGCGGTTTTTACCGCGATGTGGACGCCCCTACACGCTGTGCGATCAGGTCTTGGTATTGAGCTGACTGTGCGGCATTTGGCGTTATCTCAAGGCTGTATTCGATTGCGGTCACGGCTTGAGTCGCATCCCGAACCGCGCCGACGCCCACGGCTGCTGTCAGCGCGGCGCCCCACACTGCGTTTTCGAAGTTGGTGATCTTGAGCGGGCAAGCAAAGAAGTCTGCGGCCATCTGCGCCCACACCCGGCTGTCGTGCAGCCCCTTGCCGGCGCCGATCATGAATCCTGCCTCGCCGCTGGTCGTGGGCGGACGCAGCGCGACCAAATCGAGCAGGACCCCTTCCATGACGGCTCTTGCCTGGCGCCCAGGGTCGCGCAGATCGGTGCGCCCTGAAAATCCCTCGTGGCGCTGGAGGTCAAATCGAGAACTCACCTGATATACCAGACCATCGGCGCCCACCGCCGTTTGCGCGGCTAACGCATCCATCTGACGATAGCCGAAGTCCTTGCCTTCTTGCGCGCGCAGCGCATCTCGCAGCTGCGCGTAGTTTCGTCCGCCGCCCATGCTCGCCCCGACAAACACGTAGGCCCCATTGAAATAGCTGCGCGTGTCAATGCCAGCCGCGCGCGCGTAGTGCGGAGTCACCTTCGAGATTTGGGCGCCGGTGCCAATGTTGATCAAAGCCGGTGAACCGCCCGAAATGAGACCGTTGCCCAGCAGCGACATCTGGTTGTCGCCGCCGCCGGTGGTGACGGGGGTGCCTGGCTGCAGGCCGAGGGAGTGCGCAATCTCGTTGGGCAGCACCCCAGCGACAGCGATTGTGTCATGCACACGCGGCAAGAGCGCAGAGGGCAAGCCAAGTTTGGCGATGACGCTTTCGTGCCACCGATTGAGCCGGGTGTTGAAAAGCCCTGTGCCGCAGGCATTGGTCGGGTCGGTGGCGAAATCGCACGCCCCGAGGAGTTTTCCGCGGATGAAATCGCCCGGCAACGCCGCGTGTCGAATTTGGGCAAATAGGGCGGGGTCATTCTCCTTGATATGAAACAACGTCACGCCCAGGTACCCGCTGGCCAGGGTGGCAATTCCCAGGTCGTCAAATTCTGGCCCTGCGAGGAGATCCATCATCGCTTCGACGGTAGATCGGTGGCCGTATTTCGGCAGCCGCACATCACCGCGCGTGTCTTGCCAGTTGATGATCGGCTCGATGACCTGGCCCCGGGCGTCGTACAGAACGGTGCCGTGCATTTGGCTCGAGAGGCCAACGCCGCGGATGGCTCTGGCGTCAATCCCGGCCACGGCTTTGCGGATGGTGGCTGCGGTCGCCTCCCAGAGCATCGTGGACGGCTGCAGTGCGGCATTGTCATAGCTTTGCATAGCCAGGGCTACGAGTCTGAAGCGACTCAAGTCCAACACTGCGACCTTGACACCCGACGTTCCCATGTCAATACCCAGCGTATAGTCCGCCATGGTTCTATGCCTTTCTCATTGTCTTGATGTGCCTGCGTGCGTCACAGCCGCCTGCTCCGAAGGCGCTTGCTTTTTCACACGCAAGATTGGGCTGTTAGCCCAACAACGGCGCCGCCTGCAAGTCCTCTGCGACATCCTCGAACCGGCGCTGAGTCAGCCGGTGCAGCCCGAGGTAGCCGATCACCGCCACAGCCGATACGATTCCCGCCGCGTACCAGACCCAGTTGGGGTTGTAGTTATCCAGGATGAGGCCCGCAGCGGCCGCGCCGATGGTTGAAGGGATGGCGTGCGCCAGGTCATGGAAAGCCATATAGCGCCCGCGCAGCTCAGCAGGCGCAAAACGGGCTGCCAGCATCGCGCCCACCGGCATCGCCACCATCTCGCCGCAGGTGATGATGAGAATCGCCACCACGAACAGCGCGTAGCTGGTGACAAAGCCAAACAGCGTGAAGCCCACGAGGTAGAGGGATGTTCCGAACGCCATCATCAACATGGCTGGCCGACCTTTGATGCGGCGCGTCACCCAAAATTGCAGCAGCACAACGGTTAGCGCGTCCAGGCTGAGCAGCAGCCCGTAGCCGCGATCGGGCACGCCGTGCACATCGCGCAGATAGACCGCCAGGGTGTTGTACATTTGCTGGTAGACGAGCAGCATCAGCATGGACACGATGAGATAGGCGATAAACAGCTTATCTTTCGCCACGATGCCATAGCCAGCCAGGGTCGCCAGGATGCTTTCGTGATCAGCGCCGTTCTCGGGGCCTGGCGCCGGTCGCGTCTCAGGAATCAAGCGATAGACGATGAACGCGGTAATGGTGCTGGCAATGGCATCGGCCAGGAACAGCAGCAGATAGGATCGCGCCGCCAGCAGGCCGCCGATCGTCGGCCCTACGACCCAGGCCAGGTTGGCCGCCACACGCAGGACGCCGAAACCCTCGCTGCGCTGCGCATCCGGCAGCATGTCGGCCACCATCGCTTGATAGGCGGGGCTGGCAATGTTGCCCAGGAAGCCGGCGACTATGGCGAGCACGTCGAAGGCAGACAGGCTGTCCAGCAGACCCATGGCTACGCTGCCCAGTGCGCTAGACACCAGCCCAAAGATCACGATGCTGCGTCGGCCCATACGATCGGTCAAAGCGCCGCCCACCATGCTGCCGACGAGGCCCGATACGGCAAAAAGACCGATCAGGATGCCAGCCTCGGTCATACCGACATGAAAACGCCGGGTAACGTAGAGCGTGAAGAAGGGATAGAGAATCGTACCACCGAGACGGTCAATGATCACGGTGATGATGAGAATGCGGAATTTAAGCGGGAACTCCTGAAACGAACGCATGAGGTTTTTCAGCATGAAGGGATTATACCATAACACCAGCCACGCGGATGGTTGTTGCGAAGAGCGCGGCTAAGGGGTTTGCGTGGCGCTGCGACCGCGCGCCGCGCGCGTGGCGGCATCGCCGTACCAATGCACGAAGAAATCATGTAGCTGCGTCGCGTTGGTTATATCTGCGAGATCCCAATCCACGCCGGGCGCGGTGATGAAGAATGGGTAGTCCTGCGGCCCGCCCAAACCGCCGTGCGTCGCGACGTGCTCCTCAAATCCCACCACCGAGCCATCCGCGTACCAGTTTCCGAGCAGCACCAGGTCGCCGCTGTGTGGAAAGCGCACCAGGCGGTCAATTTGCAACAGCTCGGCCGCCGGATCGGCCAGATGGGGCAGCGTGGCCGCCAGGTGGGGGCTGTCCAATCGCTGCACCCCGCGCGGGGTGGCGCACACCGCATTGCCTCCCTCGCGTCCCAACACCAGCCCAAAGCCGCTGTGGATGCGCAGCGCGCTGAGCAGATCGGGGTAGAGGATGGCAATCTCACTGAGGTCCATTTGCGCGGGCGTGACGTTGAAGTAAACATGCGCCAGGCTCCCGGCTACGCGCACCACGACATCGCTGCGTCGGGCCAGGTCATAGTCAATCTGTATCTCTGGATCCTGGGGCAAGCCGTGACGCAGTGCGCGGCGCAGAAGTCGGAGCAAGCGCTGACTGGTCGGTGGCGCATGCGCTTCGGCGGCCTGCAGCTCGCTGTGCAGTAGTTCATCCTGCATCGAAGCCCAGGGCGCCTGTCCACCCTGGACATCTACCACGGCCTCACCCACATGCGTGCGTACAAAGTCGCCCAGCGTTTGCTGAAAAAGTTCTTCGAAGGGGCGGCAGCGGCTCATGCCATGATCCGAGAAAATGAACAGATCATAGGCGCGCCGGTGTCGGAACTGACGGCGGATTTGGTCAAGTTCATGGACGCACGCGTCAATGCTGCGCAGCGCGCGTAACGCTTCTGCAGACAATACACCGTGGTGGTGGGCGCGATCATCGTAGCCGTAGTAGTCCGTGTAGATGGCCGGGACGCCGCGATAGACGTCTAGCGCGACGGCGAAGGTCTGAATTTCGCGAAAGATGACATTGAGCGTCACCGGCGCCAGGGGTGAAAGCAGGGTCGCCAGCGGAGAGGTAAGCCCGCGCCAGATGCGAC
>CAZEPA010000195.1:0-7488 GCA_964513955.1 uncultured Anaerolineae bacterium
GGCCGATTCGACAGCACGAACTGGATCACGCTCGCCAGGGTGGGGTAGTCGCGCAGCTTGATGTCATCGCGCCGCGGGATGTCGAAGGCCTGACGGATGGCGGAGAAGGTCTCGGCCTGTTTGACCGTGTCAATGCCCAGGTCGGCCTCCATGTCAAGCTCCAGGTCCAGCATATCTTCGGGGTAACCTGTCTTCTCCGCAACCACCGTTAGCACTTTTTCAGTGACCTGAGATCGGAGATCGGAGATCGGGCTTGGCGCCGCAACGCTCGTCGGCGCGGCTATCGCACCCCCCGTGACCTGGTCTCTGGTCTCTGGTCTCTGCTCTTCCGCCAAATCGGGCCGGCTCTCGCGCACGAAATCCACCACCCGCTTGAGCGTGGGATAGTCGCGCAGTTTGACCTCGTCGCGGCGTGGAATATCGAACGCCTCGCGGATGGCGGCGAACGTTTCGGCCTGCTTGACGGTGTCAATACCCAGATCGGCCTCCATGTCCAGCTCCAAATCGAGCATGTCCTGGGGATAGCCGGTCTTGTCTGCCACAATGGCAAGCACTTTGTCTATGATCGGAGATCCGAGAGCGGCGGGGACTGAGACCGGGCTTGGCGCGGCGACGCTCGTCGGCGCAGCTATCGCACCCCCCGTGGCCTGAACTCTGGTCTCTGGTCTCAGCTCTTTGACCTCTGGGCTCCGCTCCTCCACCAAATCGGGCCGGCTCTCGCGCACGAAATCCACCACCCGCTTGAGTGTGGGGTAATCGCGCAGCTTGACGTCGTCGCGGCGCGGAATATCGAACGCCTCGCGAATGGCGGCAAAGGTTTCGGCCTGCTTGACCGTGTCAATGCCCAGGTCGGCCTCCATGTCGAGTTCCAGATCGAGCATGTCGCTGGGATAGCCGGTCTTGTCTGCGACAATGGCAAGCACTTTGTCTATCACCGGAGATCGGAGATTGGAGACTGGGCTTGGCGCGGCGACGCTCGTCGGCGCGGCCATCGCACCTTGCCCCGTGACCTGGTCTCTGGTCTCTAATCTCTGCTCTTTAACCTCTGGTCTGCGGTCCTCTGCCAAATCCGGCCGGCTTTCACGTACAAAATCCACGACTCGCTTGAGCGTAGGATAATCGCGCAGCTTCACATCGTCGCGCCGCGGAATGTCAAAGGCTTCGCGCACAGCCGCAAAGGTCTCAGCCTGTTTGACCGTGTCAATGCCCAGGTCGGCCTCCAGATCGAGCTCCAGATCGAGCATGTCGCTCGGATAGCCGGTCTTCTCAGCTACCAGGGCCAGAACCTTTTCGACGACCGCATCGCCGGCTGGCGCTGCGGGCGCGGGAGCGGGCGCTGGGGGCGGTGCGACTGGCGCTGCCGGTGCAGCAACCGGCGCAGGTGATGGTGTCACAGGCGGCGGCGCAACAACCGGCGCGGGCGGCGGCGTTGCCGCGAGCGGGGGCTGCGGTGCTGCTGGCGGCGGCGCTGCAGGCGCCGTAATCGCGGGTGTTGCGATGGGAGCCGGCGGTGCTATCACCATCGGCGCGGGCAGCGCATGAGTCGCATCCGCACTGTCGCCCGATGCGACAGTGCGCACGACCGGCCCCGTGCCGACGCGCCAGGTGCTCGGCGCTGGCTGACGGGTGGGGGCCGCATCACTGCGGATGCGCAGGACGCGCTTGACCACGTCCGTCTGTGCGCGATCATAACCGCTGACGTCCTCCAGCCAACGCTGGTAGAGCGCCTTGTTGTCGGTGCGATCGAACGCGCCAGGAATGCGCCGCGTCAGGGTCATCGCAATCTGCGAGCCAAAGCCGGCCGCCAGGTGCAGTGCATAATGCACTGGGTAGCGGCCGCCGCGGCTGAGGTTTAGCACCCCCAGGTCGGGATCCACTTCTTTGAAGTTTGGAACGGGCGGCACGATGCCGTATTCCAGAATCTTGACCGCAATCACGTCCTCGACGCCGACGCCCATCGGATGGCCGGTGAAGCCCTTCGTGTTCGCCATGATAATCTGGTTGGTCACGTCGCCGAAGGTGCTGCGCAGCGCGATGACTTCGGCCGCGGCGCTGCCGCCGCGGGCCGGCGTGAAGGTTTCATGCGACATGAAAACCATCTGCGGCGCCATGCTGCGGCGATCTACGCCGAAGCGGCGCTCAGCCGCAGTCACCAGGTTGTTCATGACCATCGCAATGTGGTCTACGTCCAGGCGCGTGCCGTGGAAGGCGCTGTTGTTCGTCTCGCTGCTGAGCAGCTCAACGATGCCGCGCATGCCGCGCTCGCGCACCGCGTCTTCGCTTTCCACGACCAGGGCGCAGGCGCCCATGCCAAGCAAGGTGCCGTGGCGGCGGCGGTCAAAGGGGAGGGCGGCTTCTTCAACCTTGTCATCCGTGGCGGCCGCGCCGGTCGCCAGGAAGCCTGCGCCCACCCATTCCATCAGGTTGTCGCTGGTTACGTCGTCTGCGCCGACCACGATCACGCGCCGACAGCGGCCGCCGCGAATCCAGTCCTCGGCAATAGACACGCCTTGCGCCGTGCTGGCGCACGCGGCGTTGACCTGGGTGTTGGGGCCGCGCGCGCCGATGTATTCGGCGAATTGGCTGTGACCCATGGCCAGGATGCGGAAAAGGAAGCGGCGGTCGAAGGCGTAGGGTTCTCGCGCCAGCTCGTCGCGCACCGCGTTGATGCGCCGATCCAGTTCCAGCAGGGCCTGGTTTTCATTGACATAACCACGTAACGCTTGCAGCAGATCGAGATGATGCAGGCGCTCTTGCCAGAGGTAGTAGCGCCGCATCTCGTCGGCGAAACGATCGCCGCCGGGGAACGCGCTGGCAAAGATGATGCCGGTTTCGTCGCGCAGGCTATCCGGCAGCATCCAGCGATCGGGCAGGTAGCGGCCCGTGCTCGTGCGTTTCCAGGTTTGCACCAGCGGAATGCCGGCTTCACGCAGCGCGTCCAGGCCCGCAGCCATCGCCAGTTGGGTGGTGATGTCCAGCGCCTCGACCAGCTTATCGGGCACGCCGTACTCTTCGCTCAGGTCGAAGGAGCCAGCGCGGCCGGCCAGTTTGATAACCTCGCCGGAATCGGTGATGGTCTCGAAGCTGCCGCTGCCATCCGCGGCCTTGACCACGCGGGTGACGTGCTTCTCGGCCATGACGCGGCGGTAGCGCTCAGGGATCAGGTCTACAAACTGCTCGCCGCGCAAGATGCGCAGCGCGTTCTCCGGGTCCATGACCGCTTTGTTGATGCCGGGTAGACCCAGGCCGGTGCCGCTGATGACGATGGAGCCTTGCGGCACGTCATTGCGGTCGAATGTCCTGGAAGCCGGCTGGGCCATTGTTTGCATCATCTGGGCAAACATCTGGCCCATCATCTGGAAGGCCTGTGCCGGAGGTACAGACGGCATGTTTGGCATGGCAAAATCCTGTTCGGTAGGCATGGTCGCAGCTGCAGGCGCCGAAGGCGCGGCCGCCGCACTCGCCGGCGACGCCGGCGCGGGAATGGAAGGCTCCGCAGCGGCTATCGGTTTCTGATCTCTCAGTTCCCAGGCCGGCTGGTTGGCAGTCAAACCGTAACCAGCCGCATACAGTCCGCACAGCGCCTGGTTGAAACTTTGCAGCTCGCCGGTCTTAGGATGGTTGGTAAAGAGCGAGACGACATCGGGTTTGCTGGCCAGGACATCGTCCACCAGGCCCTTGAGCGCCTTCTTGGCGCCGACCTCGACGAAGGTGCGTGCACCCGCGGCGTAGAGCGTCTCCAAGCCCTTGATCCACTGCACCGGCGAGGCGATCTGCAGCTCGAGTAAATCTTTGATGCCTTCGGCATCGTTGGGATAGAACTCACCGTAGACGTTGCCCACCAGCGGCAGGTGCGGCGGGGAGATGCGCAGGCGGTTTAGCACCTGACGCAGGGGTTTGCTGGCCGGGGCCACGATGCGCGTGTGGAAGGCATGGCTGACCGGCAGGCGTACGGCCTGGTAGCCCATGCCGTTGAAGACGCCGATGGCTTCTTCCACGGCTTTGCTCTCGCCGCCAATCACCGATTGGCTGTAGCTGTTGATGTTGGCCGCGACGATATAGCCCTTGATCTTCGGCAGAGTCTCTTCGATAACGCTGTACGGCGCCATGACCGCAGCCATCCAGCCGTTGTCGCCCATGCTGACTTTGGTCATCTCGCTGCCGCGCGCGGCCGCGGCTTCCAGGGCGTCGGCAAAGGGCATGATGCCCGCGGCAATCAGTGCGCCATATTCGCCCAGCGAATGGCCCATCACCATGTCGGGGTACTGGCCGTAGGTTGCCAGCAGCTTGTAGATGGCCGTGTCAATCGTCAGCATGGCCGGCTGCGTGATGGCCGTTTGCATCAGATCAAGCTCGACGCGTTTCATGGCCTGGGGATCGTTGCCATCTACAAAGATGTAGCTGGTCAGCGGCTTGCCCAGGATGGGCGTCATCACGCGGTCGCCTTCGGCGAACACCTCAGCCACCACGGGATCGGCCGCGGCCAGTTCGCGTCCCATGTTGGCATACTGGCTGCCCTGACCCGGAAACAGGAAGGCTACCTTGCCTGGCTTGGGGCCGCTGCCGCGGAAAACGCCCTGGCCCTGCAGCGCCTTCCAGGCCGCCGCGTTGTCAAAACCCGCGGCCTTGCGCGCCTTGCCCAGGCGGTCGAGCAGCTCATCGGCCGCGCCGAAGTCAATCACCAGGCGCTCCTGCGCGGTCAGGTCGTCCGCGGCGGGCGGCGCGATCGGCGGCGTCCAGCCCTCTTCGACGCGACGCCACAGTGCATCGAGCTTGTCCTTCAGCTCAACCGGCGACGATGCGCCTACCGCCAGGATGCCGCGCAGCGGAGTCTTGGTCGGCGCGTGCAGTGTGACTGCGGCCGCGCTGGCCGCTGGCGCGGCGGCTGCGGTGGCGCTGGCCGCTGGCTGCGCCTGGCTGCCCGCGACGCTCACGCCGGCATAGGTCGCCGCTTCACGGGCCAAAGCTCCTGGGAGGTACTCTTCCACCACGACATGGAAATTCGTGCCGCCAAAGCCATACGCGCTGACCCCGGCCCGGCGCGGGCCGTGGGCCGGCTGCGGCCAGGCCTGCAGGTCGTGGTTGACGTAGAAAGGCATCGTTTCGAAGTGAAGGTTGGGGTTGGGCTTCTGTGCATTGAGCGTCGGCGGCAGCACCTTGTCGTGCACCGCCATCACCGTCTTCAGCAGACCAGCCGCACCCGCGCCTGCCTTCAGGTGGCCGATGTTGCTCTTGGCCGATCCCAAGGCGATGCTGCCGGCTGGCGCCGCGCCGAAGATGGCCGCCAGGCTTTCGACTTCCACGACGTCGCCCACTTTGGTGCTGGTGCCGTGCGCTTCGACCAACGTGGCGCTGGCTGGATCAAGCCCGGCGTTTTCCCACGCGCGCTGCGTGGCTAACCGCTGGCCGATCGGATTGGGTGCCGTAATGCCCTTGCCTTTGCCGTCGCTAGAGCCGCCGACGCCGCGAATCACGGCGTAGATTTTGTCGCCGTCGCGCTCGGCGTCGCTCAGGCGTTTGAGCAAGAATGCGGCCGCGCCTTCACCCATCACGAAGCCATCTGCGCCATCGCCGAATGGCCGGCTGCCGCTGGCGCTGAGCGCGCCAATCTTGCTGAATTTTACGAAGCTGTTCGCCCCCATGTTGCGATCCACGCCGCCCGTCAGCACCGCATCGCAGCGATGGTTGATGAGGTTTTCCACCGCGGCTTCGACCGCGGCAAAGGTGGACGCGCAGGCCGCGTCGGTGATGAAGCTTGGCCCGCGCAAGTTGAAGACGTTGGCGATGCGGCCGGCCACGATGTTAGCCAGTTCGCCGGGCATCGTGTCTTCGGTGATATTGGGGAAGCGCTCCCGCATCATCTCGTATACGTCGGCCATCAAGGCCGCGCGCACATCCGCGGGTAACTGCTTGAACGCCGCGGCATCTTCCAACGTATGCGCATATTCAGGGAAGAAGATACGCAGGCTGCTGGCATAGTGCAGCTCGCCGCCCATCGCGGTGCCGAGGATGACGCCGGTGCGTTCGGTGTTCAACGGCCGATTCGGATAGCCATAGTCGGCCAGGGCCTCTGCCGCGATGGTCACGGCCCATTGCTGGCTTTCGTCCATCGCCGCGGCCACTTTGGGGGGGATGCGAAACTGCTTCCAATCGAACTGAAAGCCGCGCACCCATGCGCCAATCTTGCTGTAGGTTTTATCCGGTGCGCTGGGATCAGGATCGTAGTAATCAGCCGCACTCCAGCGCTCTGGCGGCACATCGGTGATGCTGTAGCGCTTGGTGCGGATGTTTTTCCAAAACGCGGGGGCGTTGAGCGCATCCGGCAGGATAGCGCCCACGCCCACCACCGCAATGGCACGGTCTGCGGTTTGATTCATGTCTTGTGCTCCTCATTGCCGGCCGCGCGCATCATTACGCGCAGCTTAATCGGCTGCTATTCGGCCGGAAACGCCTCGTTGAGCTTCTTGCTGACGAAATCCATATCCTCGATCAGCCCGGCCTGCGCCTGGTAGATGCCCGGCAGATTGAGCGATCCGGCCAGGTTGGGATCGGTCTGCCCGGCGCCGATGGCCCAGCGCAGGCCGTCGTCCGCGACCTTGAGCGCCGCGTCGCGCGCGTGAATGCGCGCCATGGCCTGACGGGTTGCCACATCGAGCGGAATCGCAGTCGTAGGATGCGACTGCACGCGCTCGGCGAAGATGGCAGCGGTCTCCGCATAGGCGATCAACTCGCCCAGACGGAAGAGAATGTGCTGGTTGCGCGTCAGGCGATCAATGCGGCAGCGTTCCAGCACTACCGCCAGGGCGCGTAAGGCCAGCGCGGCCGCGGCCGCGCCGTTGTTTGGTTCCGCGCGGTGCACCTTGTCCAGGCGTGCGGCCCAGTCGTTGTAGTAGGCGCCGCGGGTCTTCAGGTGTAACTGCCAGCGGTCGCGGGCAATCGTCCATTCCATGATTTCCGAAGTGCCTTCGTAGATGGTGGTGATCTTGACGTCGCGCTTGACCTTTTCCACCATGTATTCTTTGGTATAGCCATAGCCGCCGTGCGCCTGGATGGAATCTTCGGCCGCCTTGTTGCCGGCTTCGGTTGCCAGGTACTTCGCCACGGCGCCTTCGGTCTGCAGATCAGGCTCGCCGCCATCGAGACGTTCGGCCGTCCATTCAATGTAGGAACGGGCCGCTTCCAGGCGCACGGCGTTGGGCACGATCAGCTTGTGCGTGTAGCCCTGCTTCTGGCTCAACGGCGCGCCGCCTTGAATGCGCACCTGCGAGTAGGGAATCGTCCGCTTGAGCGCAGCCCAGCCGCCGCCCAAGCCGAACGCGGCCACCATCAGGCGGGTGTAACCGAAAACCGCCTGCGCTTGCACCAGTCCCTGGCCTTCGACCCCGCCCACCAGGCGGTCGGCCGGCACGTACACATTGTCCAAGAAGAGCGCGGCCGTGTTGCTGGCGCGAATGCCGTGCTTGTCCTCCGGCTTGCCCTTGGTGAAGC
>CAZEPA010000196.1:0-7474 GCA_964513955.1 uncultured Anaerolineae bacterium
GCCAGCTCGGCCTCGCTCATGCCCGGCTGCGCCACGGTGTAGGCATAGGCCATGGCGGCATCGGCCAACTGCGCGGCTTCCTGAATCGCCGCCAGTTCGCCCGCTTCTTTCTGGCTGCGCAGCCCTTCCACCAGGCCGGTGGTGAAGGCCCAGTCCATGTCCAACGGTTGGAACCAGCGCCGCCACTGTTCCAGCGTGACCTGCTCCGACTCCAGCGCCACCCGTTTGCGCCGCAACGGCTCCAGCAGGCGCCGGAAACCTTCGGCATCTTCCCCGCGCGCAATCTTGAGCACGGCAAATTCGGGGCACTCACGACCGGCCTGCTCAATGTAGCGACCGTCGGTGATGAGAGTGGCTGTGTCGGCAGTAATAAAGAGCCAGCCATTCGATCCGCTGAAGCCGCTGAGATAGCGCCGGTTCGCGGCTTCGTTAATCAGGCAGGCGTCGAGTTCATGCGCCGTCAATGCGGCGCGCATACGTGCCAATCGTTCGGACATGGATCTATCTCCGTAACTGTTCAGACACCCCGCGCCCTATTCGCTGATCGGCGAAACCGCGCCGCAGCGAATGCACTTGGCCGTGGTCTTCGTCGCCACGGTCAACAGGCCGCCGCACTGTGGGCAAGGCGTTGGCAGCGGCCGCGTCCAACTGCTGAATTTGCAGTCGGGGTAGTTGACGCAGCCGTAAAAGATGCGATTACGGCGCGTCTTGCGCTCCACCAGGTCGCCGCCGCACTCTGGACAGGCCACGCCCACTTTGAGCAGGATCGGTTTGGTGTTGCGACATTCCGGGAAGTTGCTGCATGCAATGAATTTGCCAAAGCGTCCGTGCTTGAACACCAGGGCATGGCCGCACTTCTCGCACAGCTCGCCGGTCGGCTCGTTGTCCACCTGGACTTGTTCCATGCTGGCCTCGGCCTGCGCCAGGCTGTGGACGAACGGCTCCCAGAAGCGGAGCAGCACCGGCACCCACGCCTCCTCGCCGTCGGCGATGCGGTCGAGATGTTCTTCCATCTGCGCGGTGAAGCCAACGTCAATGATGTCGGGAAAGTGCTTGACCAAGAGGTCATTGACCACAAAGCCCAACTCGGTGGGGAACAGGCGCTTCTCCCGCCGTTCGACATAACCACGCTGCTGGATGGTCGAGATGATCGGCGCATAGGTGCTGGGACGGCCGATGCCGTTCTCTTCCAGGGTGCGCACCAGCGTCGCTTCGGTGTAGCGCGGCGGCGGCTGCGTGAAGTGCTGTTCAGGCAGCAGGCGCAGCAAATCGAGCCATTCGCCTTCCTGCAGCGCGGGCAGCCAACGCTCATCGCCATCGGCCAGGGCATCTTCGTCACGCGTTTCTTCATAGACCACGAGGAAGCCGGCAAAGCGCACTCGCGCGCCTGTGGCGCGGAACAGATACGGACGCTCGTCGGCCGTTGGCCCGGCTTCGATGTCTACGCTGATCGTGTCTATCACAGCCGGCTCCATCTGGCTGGCGACGAAGCGCTGCCAGATCATCTCGTACAGGCGAAACAGTTCGCGCTTGAGATAGGGCCGCACCATGTCGGGCGTGCGCAGCACGGAGGTGGGGCGAATGGCCTCGTGCGCCTCCTGTGCGCCCTTGGCGCGGGTCTTGTACTGGGGCGGCGTCTCCGGCACAAAGTTGGCCCCGTAACGCTGGCGGATGAAATCACGCGCCTGGTTCTGTGCCACTTCGGCCACGGTCGTGCTGTCAGTGCGCATGTACGTAATCAGGCCTACGTTGCCCTCGCCGCCCAACTCCACCCCTTCGTACAGAATCTGCGCGTTGGCCATCGTCTGGCGGGCCGTGAAGGACAACCGCCGCGAGGCCTCCTGCTGCAAGGTGCTGGTGGTAAACGGCGGCGCGGGTTTGCGACGACGTTCGCCCAGCTTCACCTTGCCTACCTGGTAGGTGGACTGTTCCAGCGCGGCCACGATGCCCAGCGTGTCCGCTTCGTTAGGCAAATCGGCTTCTTCCCCGCGAATGCGCACCAGCCGCGCCCTGAAACTAGGCCGGTCTTTGGGCGCCCGTTTGCCCTGCACGAGCTTTTGCGCCAATTCTGCCTCGATGGACCAGTATTCTTCCGCCACGAAGGCTTGAATCTCACGCTCGCGCTCCACCACCAGGCGCACGGCCACGGATTGCACCCGCCCAGCCGACGTACGGCTGCGCACTCGATCCCACAGCAAGGGGCTGATCTTGTAGCCCACCAGGCGATCCAGGATGCGCCGCGTCTGCTGCGCGTTGACCAGGTCCATATCCACGGCGCGCGCGTGATCAAAGGCCGCGCGTACGGCATCTTGGGTAATCTCGTGGAAAACCACGCGCTGCGCGCGGCTTGGGTCAATCGCCGCGGCTTCCATCAGGTGCCAGGCAATGGCCTCGCCCTCCCGATCCGGGTCGGTCGCCAGGAAAACTTGGGCGGCCTGCGCGGCCTCCGCCTTGATCTGCTTCACGACCTCTTTCTTTTCATTGGGCACGCGGTAGGTCGGACGAAAGTCGTGGTCGGTGTCCACCGAAAGCTGGGAGCGCAGCAGGTCTCGCACATGGCCCACGGAGGCGCGCACGCGGTAGCCGCGTCCCAAGATGCGTTCTACGGTTTTGGCCTTGGCCGGCGATTCCACGATCACCAGGCGCGTGCGCGTCGCCGGGCCGGCGGCGCTGCTGCCATTGCCTGAGCGAGCGGTTGGGCTGGTTTTGGCTTTCATGGAGGCGACCTGTTTGCCGCCGGGCTTTTTGGCCGGTGGGGCCTGGCGTTCAGCCACGGCCTTGGCCCGCGCCGCGGCCTTGAGCTGCGCCGCGCTGGGGCGCGTCAGGCCGGCATGACCGGGCGCTTCACCCATGCGAAAGAGCGTCGTGCCGCACACCGGGCAAACGCCGCGCACGGCTGGCACCCCACGCGCGGTGAAGACCGCCTGCGCATCGGTCAGCGGGCGCCGCTCTTTGCACTTGACGCAGTAGGCGCTGGCGCCATCAGGCAGGCCAGCGGGCGCGGACGTCGGGCCGCTGAGCGCGGTAGGCGGGACCGGCTTCTCGATTTTGACGGGCGCGGGCCGCGTCAAACCAGCGTGGCCGGCGGTTTCTCCCAGCCGATACAGCGTGGTGTGGCACACCGGACAGTCGCCGCGCGTCACCGGCTGGCCGCGCACATTGAAAACAAACTGCGCATGCTGAATCTCGCGTTTGGTGCGGCATTTGACACAGTATGCCTCAACGACGGGCGCGGGAGACGTGACTGAATCGTCGGTCATGACGAACTAACTCCATAGAAAAGATAATGCCCAGCCCGCCAGCGGCCGGTTCAGCCGTCACGCACACGCGTGTCACGGCTCAAGACGTAGCTCATGCCGCCGACCTGGCGCACGAGTCCCTTTAGTTCCATCAGCGTCAGCGTGCTGGCCACCGTCGCCATCGGCAGACCGGTGACGTGGGCCACGTCATCAATGTGACGCGGCTCGCTCGACAGGTGACTCACCAGCAGGGCTTCGGTCTCATCAGCCGGGAACAGCGTGCGCGCCTCGGCCTGCTGCGCCACCTGCTTCAGGTTCAACTCCTGCAAGATGTCCTCGACGCTCAAGACGGGCCGCGCGCCGTCGCGAATCAGGCGATTCGCGCCTTCGCTGTTGCGCTGCAAAATGGAGCCAGGCACGGCAAACACCTCGCGCCCCTGCTCGGTGGCAAACTGGGCCGTGATGAGGGCGCCGCTGGTGACGCCTGCTTCAACCACCACCACGCCCAACGACAACCCACTGATGATGCGATTGCGCGGTGGAAAATTGCCCGCTTCTGGCAGCGTGCCCAATGGATAGTCGGAAATGAGCGCGCCGGCCTCGGTGATTTCTTGCGCCATGCGTCGGTGTTCATACGGATAAATCACGTCTACCCCACAGCCGAGCACGGCCAGCGTCCGTCCGCCGCCATCCAGCGCAGCGCGGTGAGCCTGCGCATCCACGCCCCGCGCCAGGCCGCTGACCACCGTGACGCGGTTGCGCACGAGGTCCGCGGCCAACTGGCGCGCCACCTCGCGCCCGTAAGCCGTGGGGTTGCGCGTGCCAACGATGGCTACGCTCCACGCGTCCTCTGTGGTGATGGCGCCTTTGACGAAGAGCACCGGCGGCGGGTCATAGACGGTGCGCAGGCTGGCGGGATAATCGTCATCGTCCCAGGTCAACACATGCGCGCCGCTCTGTTCCAGGCGCCGCAGCAACTGATCCAGATCGAGATGCTGACGCGCCTCCACCAGGTTGGTGAGTGAACGCCGATCCAGCCCCGCCTCGCGCAGGTCGTCGAACGATCCGCGCCAGGCGCGTTCGATGTCGCCAAAAAAGTCAAGCAGCGCGCGCAAACGCGCCGGCCCAATGCCGTTGACACTATTGAAGCCAAGCCAGTAACGCAAATCGCCCACGCCACCACCTCATGTTGCTGCGCCTGTGCTGGTCACGCCCCTTCCAGGCCAGGCGGCACGCTGACGATCATGCGGCCGTCGTCCACCAGAACCGCATGGATGACATCCTCGACGGCCGGCAGCAGCAGCTCGCCGGTCGCGGTTTGCACCACGTAGACATCATTGGCGCCGGTGAACAGCACGTCTGTGACATGCCCGATCAGCTCGCCCGCCTGTGTGACCACCGCCAGCCCCACAACCTGGTGAACGAAGAATTCGCCCTCACCCAAGCGCATCGCTTCGGCCCGCGGCACCTTCACCCACAGTCCGCGCAGGGCTTCGGCGTCGTTGCGCGTCTCCACGCCGATCAGGCTGAGCAAGGCGTAGCGCGGCGTCAGGCGGACGGCGGCCACGCCGACGGGCAGATTAGCATCGCCGACAAAGACGCGCTGCAAGCTGAGAAAGCGTTCCGGCCAATGAGTTTGGTACGCCACAATCACTTGCCCGCGCAAACCGTGCGCGCGGGTCACGCGCCCGATCACCAGATACTCAGGCGCGGGCATCGCGGGATGCTGTGATGATGCGGCCGTTGATGATGTTGACATGATGGGTAGGCGTCAGACCGATGGGCAAAAAACAAAGGACGAATCAAACGGGTTCGTCCTTTGTTTCAAGCGGCGATGAAAAGCAGCCTGTTGGCCGGCTGGCAGATGCGGCGCCGCGTGGAGGCGCATAGCCTGCTCCGGGTGTATCGGCTGCCCGCTTAGTGCACTTCCAACGAAGCCCGTTTGCCGCGGCGTACGGCCGCGACTCTGAGCAAAATGCGCATCGCGTTGACGACGCGTCCACTCTTGCCAATGATGCGGCCCATGTCAGACGGCGCCACGTGCAGCTCCAGAGCAATCTCCTGCGGAGTTACCTGTTCACGCACCCGCACTTGCTCTGGCTCATCTACCAACCCTTGCGCAATGTACTCGACCAGTTCTTTCATGCCAGGTACTCCTGGTTCAGTGGTGGTCACGCTTCCCACGGCGCCGTGGCGAGCACGCCCTGGCGAAACAAGACGCGCGCCACCGCCTCTGACGGTTGGGCGCCGACGCCGATCCAATAGCTCGCGCGCTCCTTATCGAGCACCACGGTTTCCGGCTCGGTGCGCGGATTGAAATAGCCCAGGGATTCAATGAAGCGACCATCGCGTGGTGAGCGACTGTCAGCGACGACAATACGATAGGTTGGCTGCCTTTTGGCGCCCATGCGGCGCATACGAATACGAACCATGTGACTCTTCCGACTCCTTTTCTACCCTTAGCAGCGTGCGCGCTGCTTAACGTAACATACCCAAAAGCCCTTGCAGTCCACCGCGCCCGCGTCGTTGGTTTGACATTTGTTTCATCAGGCGCTGCATCTGGCGAAATTGCGAGAGCAGATCATTCAATTCAGCGACGGTCGTCCCTGATCCACGCGCAATGCGGCGCTTGCGGCTCCCATTGATGACGTCGGGATTGCGACGCTCGACCACGGTCATCGAACAGATCATGGCTTCGATGGTTTTCATCTGACCATCGGTCACTTCGGGGGCAATATCCTTGCTCATCCGCGACATGCCCGGAATCATGTCCATCAACTGGCTGAGCGGCCCAAGTTTCCTGATCTCACGCATCTGGCCCAGGAAATCTTCCAGGTCGAAATCGCCCTTCATCAGGCGTTTGCCCATCGCCTCAGCCTTCGTCTTGTCAATGGACGATTCGGCCTTTTCGATGAGGGTCAGCACATCGCCCATGCCCAGGATGCGCGAGGCCAGGCGGTCGGGATGATACGGCTCCAGGGCATCTGTCTTTTCGCCAATGCCCAAGAATTTGATCGGCACGCCGGTCACTTCTCGGATCGAAAGGGCCGCGCCGCCGCGTGCGTCGCCGTCTACTTTGGTCAAGATCAAGCCCGTGATGCCGACGCGCTGATGGAAGCCTTCGGCCACGCGCACCGCTTCCTGGCCGGTCATCGCGTCGACCACGAGCAGAATGTCGTTCGGCTTGGTGCGCGCCTTGACCTGTTCCAACTCCGCCATCATGGTGTCGTCAATTTGCAGACGCCCAGCCGTATCCAGGATGACGACGTTGTACGCGCCCTCTTTGGCGCGCTGCACTGCGTTGGCGCAAATCTGGGGCGGGGGCAGCTTGTTGCCCTCGCTGTGCACTGGAATATCCAGCTGTTTGCCCAGCACTTCCAGCTGCGTGATCGCGGCCGGTCGGTAGGTGTCCGCGGCCACCAGCAGCGGTCGTTGACCGGCCTTGCGCAGACGCAGGGCCAGTTTGGCCGCCGTGGTCGTCTTGCCCGAACCTTGCAAGCCTACCATCATGATCACCGTAGGTGGGTTGGATGCCATCGTGAGCTTGCCAGGTTCCCCCAGCATGGTGATCAGCTCTTCATGTACAATCTTGACCACCTGCTGCGCGGGGGTCAGACTCTGCATCACTTCGACGCCGACGGCCCGTTCGCGAATGCGCGCCACGAAGGCCTTGACCACCTTGAAGTTGACGTCAGCCTCGAGCAAGGCCATGCGCACTTCGCGCAGCGCCTTGTCTACATCTGCTTCACTCAGGCGGCCCTGGCTCGACAGTTTGTCGAAGATGGCCTGTAATTTATCAGTCAGCGTCTCGAACACAGCTCAGCTCGCCACGTATCTTGGTTTGTACAACAGACTTCCGAAGCCCGACGGACTTCGGAAGTCACATTTACCTACGGTTGCGCGATTCTACAAGAGGTTGTGGTTTTCGTCAAGTTCCTGTATAATAACAACAAGTCTGTGCATACTCAACGAAACTCGTGAAAGCGCCATCATGATCCGAAAGTCACCTTCCTCCAAGCCCGGATTTCTCAGCGTCACCTTTGAACTACCCTCAACCGTCTGGGCTGAGCAAGTGGCTCTGGTGGGCGAGTTCAACGATTGGAACAAACAGCTGGACTTCTTGATCCAGGATCGCAATGACGCTGTCTGGCGGATCACCCTCGACCTGGAAGTGGGCCGCCGATACCAGTTTCGCTACCTGGTGAACGGCACCGATTGGCACAACGATTGGAGCG
>CAZEPA010000197.1:0-7425 GCA_964513955.1 uncultured Anaerolineae bacterium
CGCGCCTGCCCCCGCGCCGCCGAGCAGCGCGCCGAGAATACCGGCCAGAGGATCATCGCCGGCGGCTCCCTGGGCTGGCTGCTGGCCGCCTGGCGCCATCAAAGCCTTGAGAAGGTCGTTCATATTCATGACATTGTCTCCTTTGGTTCACGTGCTGACAATCATACCAGCATTAGCCTACAGGTGCAATTCTGTGCAGTCGGGGGCGCATTCCAATGTCAGGGCGTTAGCCGATGCAGGTCGGCTTGGCAAGCGTTGCAGCGATCTTTATCGCCCGACTTCCGACCTGCCCCAGTTGAAAGGCTCCGCGGTCGGCGGGTGCACGTCAACGGGGGCAGATCCGGCGATTGAAATCTTTGACCACGGCGGCTGGGAGTGCAAAAAAAACGAATTGGCGCGATAATAGGGACAACAGTCCGATCGCCCCCACACGACCATGAGGAGTGAGGCTATGACATCATCATCTACCATCGAGCTGGCGGCGGCTGAGGTGCGGCGCGCGTTGGCGAGTTACCCACCGTTCCGACACGCTGCCGTACAGACTGCCGTTCAAACGAATGCAGACGGGATCGAATTGCACGGCTTTGTACGCAGCGAGGCCGTGGCCAACAGCGCGCTGGCCCTGGCGCGCGCCGTGGCGGGTCATGTCGCGGTGACGAGCCAACTAATTGCCGACAACCTCTTGGAGACGGAAGCCGCGCAGCGCCTGGCTGCTGACGCGCGCACGGCTGGGTTTCCACTGCGCGTGACTGCTTATTTGGGATATGTCACGCTTGTCGGCGTTCTACCGGCTGCGCTGCGCAAGACAGCCCTGGACATTGTGCAGGGCATTCCGGGGGTGCGCGGTGTGCAGGAAGAGGCCATGTCCCTCACCGCGGTGGAACAGCCCGTCGCCAGCCTGTTCAGCGCGCTGTCTTCGCCTGCCTGATTTCTTTTCCCCGCGCAAACCGCCAGGCCACAACGCCCGTCTCAACATTCCTGGTCTGGCGGTTTGTACTGCCCCTTCTCCACGGTCGCTGCGTTGGGCGTTATCCTCCAACACTTTTCTAACGCTGATCTTATCGCTCTCTAACACTTGCCTGGCATCATGTGCCGTAGTGCAGTGAAGACGATAGATTAACTGTGGTGCACCGTAAACGCGATTCGCCACCGCCACGCGGCGAACATGACGACTAATGTGTAAACAGAGGGAGGCAAAAAATGGCAAATGTGACCAAGTGGGAGCCGCAGCGCAACATGATGTCGCTGCGCTCAGCGATTGATCGTTTGATGGAAGACAGCTTCGTGCGCCCATTGGCGAGTTGGCCGTTTGCGCACGAAGGCCTCAATAGCCTGACGGTTGATATGGTGGAAACCGACAGCGAGATTGTGGTCAAGGCCGCGGTGCCGGGGGTTAAGCCTGAGGCGTTGGATATTTCCGTGTCTGGTGATCTTCTCACGATCAAGGGCGAAACTAAGGAAGACCGCGAGGAGAAGGAGACCAATTTCCATTATCGTGAGTGGAAGTACGGCTCATTCCAGCGCTCCCTGGCGCTGCCGACCAGCGTTGACGTGGATAACGCAACAGCCGAATTCGAGAACGGAGTGCTTTTGCTCAAGCTGCCGAAGGCGGGTGCGGCAAAGCAGACCCGGTTGCAGGTCAACAAGAAGTCATAACACAAGCAGCCACTGATGGTGTTGTAACACAAGCAGCTAGTGGAATCGAAACTCATTTTTGAAGAACAAACGGAGGATACTCAAAATGGCAAGAGTTATTGCGCGTTGGGACCCATTTCGTGACGCGGTGACGCTCAGGGACGCGATGGACCGCCTGTTGGAAGACAGCTTCGTACGACCAGCTTGGGCTGGCAATGGCGAGCGTGAGCACGCGCTGCGCCTGCCGGTAGATGCGTACACGACAGAGAATGAAGTGATCATCTTGGCGTCTGTGCCGGGCGTCAGGCCAGAAGATGTCGAGATCACGATCGAAGGCGACACGTTGACCATTCGCGGCGAGATGGTGGCGCCGCCGGAGAACGCCAACTACGTCATGCAGGAGCGAGGCTACGGTCGTTTTGGCCGGACGTTGACCTTGAACGTGCCGGTGCAGGCTGACAAGGCCAATGCCGAGTTCGAGAATGGTGTTTTGACCCTGACGATCCCGAAGGCGGAAGCGATCCGCCCGCGCAGCATCAAGGTAACGGCCAAGTAAACGGCGCTCAGACGCTAGACCGCTCACGGTCACCCACATGAGTTTGCCGAAAACGGAGGGCATCCAGCCCTCCGTTTTTTGTTGTCTGACAAAACTGACATCTGGGCAGGGGCCGGGTTCATGCGCTCTTAATCTTGCCCTGTTATGCTGAACGCCTATAATGGAATCATCTATGTTAAAAACGAACAGACTTCCGCGCTCCCTCATCGTCCTGCTCGCGTTGACTGCCTTCACCGCCGCTTTTGCCGGCGCGGCGGCTGCACGTCGGCCAGAGAATGATGATCCGCCGCTCACCGCGGGGACACAGCCCGCGGCGCATGCCCTCAACCCCGGCATCTATGCATTTGAGGATTTCGGCCATCTCGACCCGCGGCGCTTCCCGATCAAAGGCAGCAATATCATCTTTGAGTGGAAGTACCTCAACCCGGCGCCCGGCGTCTACGATTGGAGCCAGATTGACAACTGGCTGCAGACCGAAGCCGGATTGGGTCTGCCCGGCGGTATGGGAATTACCACCTATTCGGGCATTTGCTGTGGCGGTAATATGGCGCCGCACTGGGTATTCTCTGAACACCCCAGCGCTCGCTTGACCTGCGACGAAGGCTGGATCATTCCCAAAACCTGGGACTCTGCCTACCAGGCCGCGTATGCGCAGTTCATCCAGGCTCTGGCGGCCCGTTACGATGGGGATCCACGGCTGGCCTGGGTGGAAATGGGCGTCGGCACATTCGGCGAAACACATCCCACCGACGCCGATTTCCAGTCTTGCGCGATCAGCGCCGGCCTGACCTCTGACCTATGGATACAAACCGTTGAATCCATCACCGACATTTACCTCAACGCATTTCGGCGCACGCCGCTGCTCTTACAAATGGCGTCTGTTTTTCAGCATGACACGGAGCGGCGGCAGTTCGTGGACTATGCCGCCAGCCGCGGCGTTGGCCTCAAGCACAACGGTCTGCTGCTTGATAACGACGGCGTGATCTACAACGACCCCTCCTACAGCTTCTATCAGTCGGGCGCGTTCGACCTGATGAAGAAATGGGGCGATCGCGTGCCCATCGGCTGGGAAAGCTATGATTACCTGCTCACCGGCCTCACCGGCACCACCTGGGGCCTCTATAACGGCCTGGACAAACATGCCGACTACATGGTGCTGGCGAGCGATATCACCACCGATGCCAGCCGCCGGCCGCTGCTTGATTTCGCTAATGCGCATCTGGGACGCAGTCTGCTGGACACGCCGAGCGTGTGGGTGGCGCTGCGGGAGACGGAGAAAACCTGGTTTCCAGATCGAGGCAACTACGAATTCTGGTTATGGCAAAACGATCAGGCGCCAGGGGGACGCAGTGCGCCGCTCTGGAATGTCGGCTCAGCGCCCCAGGGCCGCTTTACGCGGCGCACCGATGCGCCAGCCAATCCCTATCTTTACTTCGACATTGCGGATGGCTACGTGGCTTTGCACCACGGCGAAACGCTGGACATCAGCATCACCTACCTGGATCAAGGCGCTGATACCTGGGAACTGGAATACCCTACGACCGCAACCCTTTATCAGGGCGCAGGGCTGGTGCAAAAAACCAACACCTCCACCTGGAAAACGGTCACCTTCACGACGACAGGCGCGCAGTTCAACAACCAGCAGCCTGGCGGCGGCGACCACCCCGGCAGCGATTTTCGCCTGCACAGCCGCGGCGATGGCAATGAGATCATCCATTTCGTGCAGGTGCAGCCCCACAGCGCCGTGGCGCCGCCGCAGACGGACATGCTCACGCTGCAGCAGGGCCGCCCGCGGGATGACGGCCAGCCTTATGCCGGCGCTCGCGACACCGCGCTGAGCGCGGTCTTTCCCACCCGCAACTTTGGCGCCAACGATGTGCTCGGCGTGCGCGGCAACAATCAGGGCGTTTCCCTGTTGACCTTTGATCTCGACATGCTCCCGAAAGATGCGCCGGTCGTGGTGGCGACGTTACGCCTGTACATGGCTGGACGCACCGCGCCGGGTGAACTGGCGCTGAGCGCGGCGCGCCTGCTTCGTCCCTGGTCGGCTTACTATGCCACCTGGCAGCAGGCAGCCGCCAGCTCGCCCTGGACAGAACCAGGAGCCGGGGGGTTGGGCAGTGATCGCAGCGCCTCGCTGGAGGACAGCAGCCCGGCCGGCGACGCCGGCGCCTGGGTTGAGCTGGATGTCACGGGCGCGGTGCGCGCCTGGCAGGCTGATCCATTGACCAATCGCGGCCTGGCGCTGTTGACCGCAGACACCAGCGTGACCCAGGTCAATTTCGCCAGCGCCGAATGGCCCCAGGTGGAGCAGCGGCCGCAGATGGTCATCCGCTATGTGCTGCCCGATGGCGCGCCCACGCCCACACCCACGCCGACGGCTAGCCCTACCAGCACCACCGTCGCGCCGACAGCGACGCCTACGACGACGCCAACGCCGCGCGTACGCACCTTGCAGCAGGGCCTCGGCGGCTACAGCGGCGTCATTGATACCTACATCAGCAACTGGAGTCCGAACGGCATCTTCGAAGGGCAGACCAAGCTCTCGGTGCGCCACCCGGATGAGTTCGCCGCCCTGATCTACTTCGATCTCGTCGGTCAATTGCCAGCCAACGCCCAGGTGCGCAAGGCGGAGTTGAAGCTTTTTTCCACGGCCGCCACCGTGGACACCGGGTTTTACCTGCGCGCCTATGACCTCTACCGCGATTGGACTACGTGGCAGGTAACGTGGCTGCAAGCGCACAATGGTTCGCCGTGGGGCATGCCGGGCGCCAATGACACTACGACCGATCGCTCGCCGTACGCGGAAGATTGGGGGCATGTCTTTGGCGCCAATGCCTGGACGCGCCTGGAATTAACCGAAATCGTGCAGCGTTGGGTGCAAAACGCCGGCAGTAATCGCGGCCTGGTGTTGAAGGCCTATGCCAACCGCAATGTGCAGTACGATTTTGCCAGCAGCGAATGGGCGGACATCACCTATCGGCCGTCACTGCGCATTGAATATCTCTTGCCTGGGGACATTCCAACCCTAACGCCCACCGCCACCGCCTGCGTGAGCTGTACGCCGACAGCGACCGCCACGCGCACACCCACACCCACGGTCACGAATACGCCGACGCGCACGCCGACCTCCAGCCAAACGCCCGCGTTTACGCCGACGCCCACCGTGGGGCCGACGGCCACGCCGACGCCGACGCCCACCTCAACCCCCACACGCACCTTGACGCCCACGCACACACCCACATCAACGGCCACGCCCACGTTGACGCCGCAGCCGACCGCGACGCTCACCACGGTCGTGCTTCAGCAAGGGCAAGGCAGTTACAGCGGCGCGCGTGATGCCAGCCTGCACAGTTGGTATCCGACGACCAACTTTGGCGCGGAGCCGGTGCTCACCCTGCGCACAAGCGCCGGCGCACACGCGGCCCTGCGCTTTGACCTGAGCGGCCTGGCCGGGTTCAACGCCGCCGCCGACATCATCAGCGCGCGCCTGGAGCTGTACGCAGTCAGCCAGAGCAACAGCGCGCCGCAAACCCTGACGGCTTTTACGCTTCTGCGGAGCTGGGACGAAGACGCCATCACCTGGCTGCGGCCGCGTGTCGGCGAGGCCTGGCAGACGCCTGGCGCGGCCGGCGCGGCAGACCGCAGCGCCACAGTCGTGGCCGTGGCGCAGACGGCCGGCGTCGGCGCCTGGGTCTCGTTGGACTTGACAACAGCGGTCGCGCCATGGGCCGCCAATCCGGCGAGCAATCAGGGTGTGCTGATCACAGCCAGCGGCGGAACCCAGGTCGAATGGGCCTTTGCCAGCGCCCAGGCCGTGACCGCTGCGCAGCGCCCCAAACTGACGATCACGTATCGCCCACGTGTCGCGACGCCGCATACGGTGACCATCCAAACCGGCAGCAGCGCTACCAGCCTCAACCAGTGGTTCCCCGATACCAACTACGCCAGCGATGCGATGTTGAGCCTGCGCGCGCCAGGCGTCGCCAGCGCGCTCCTGCGCTTTAACCTGGATGGCGCGCTGCCCAGTGGGAGTACGATCGTCAGCGCCGATTTGACCCTGTATGCGGACAGCAGCTCAAACCCGTTTGCCCTGACCGGCGCGGTCTATCAGTTGACGCGGCCATGGGCTGCCACCGAGGCCACCTGGAACCGGGCCGCCGCGGCAACAGCCTGGCAGCTTGGGGGCGCGCAAGGCGCGGCCGATCGCTTGACCCCGGCCGTGGCGAGCGCCGAGGTCAACGGCGTTGGTCGTTGGTTTGCGTGGGATGTGACGGGGCCGGTGACAGCCTGGCAGCAGACGCCGGCCGCCAACCTGGGGCTGCTGCTCGAAGCCGCTGGTCCGGCGCAGGTGCAGTACAACCTGGCGTCGCCGTTGTGGGGCGTGCCGTCGCAGCGGCCCAAGCTGACCATTGTTTACCTGGAGCCGTAGGCCCGCAATATCTCCATTGTTGATCCCGATCCAGGCCGGACGTGGGAGGAGAAGATCTATCACTGGAAAACTCGACGCGACCATCCGGCGTGCGATCAATCAAACCCGCATTGAGCAATGCCATCACGTCGCCATGAACCGCCTTCACGTCGCGGCCGACACGGCGAGCCGCTTCGCGAATTGACATTGGACCTGCGCCACACATGACTTTGAGCAGCTGCCATCGCCTGCTCGTGAGCACCTGCCATAACAATTCGGGAGTGGAGAAACCGATGTGCGCCTCGTGTTCTGCGCGACCGGTATTCATGCTGTGCGCTGCGCCAGCCAGCGTCTCAGATAGTGATCGAACTTCAAGCACGACCGTGTTCATGGTTCCACCTCTCGATAGCAGCGTCGAAATCAATCATGAGTTGATCAGGCGTTGAAAATACTTAGTTGTCAACTACTCCGACATTCGGCCTCGATCTCGGTGACAATGGCGAAAGCATTGCGAATTAGGAGTTTTGTCGCCGCCGCGGCCGTCAACGGCAGCTGCGCGCGGGCACGTCGGCCAATGGGAAGTTGGTGCGCGCGTCCGCGCCATAGACCCATACATTGCTGAAGGTGGGCACGTCCGGCACATCCACCCAGAAGTAGAGCTTATTGGCCGGGTCGCGCGCCAGACTGAGATCGAAATCGGCAAACTCCCAGCTCGTGTAGGTGATGCCGCCAGCGCTGACGGTGCGCGGCGCGCCAGGCACGCCCTGGGGCGCGCGATCCACGCCCGCGTTGACTGACCAGTGCAGCCGCACATCAGGCTGCC
>CAZEPA010000198.1:0-7417 GCA_964513955.1 uncultured Anaerolineae bacterium
GGCTGTGCGCTGCGCCAGGCTGATATCCTGCAATCGGCGGCGCAGCTGCTGCGCCCCGGCGGCCGTCTTGTCTACAGCACCTGCACCTTTAACTTGGAAGAAAACGAACGCGTGATCGCGCGTTTTCTTGAAGCGCGGACCGATTTTGAGTTGGCGGCCTTACCGCCCGCGCCCGGTTGGACGCCAGGGCTTGGCCCGCTGGCCGGACATCCGGGGGTGGCGCGGCTGTGGCCGCAGCAGGCCGCGGGCGAAGGACATTTCCTGGCTCACCTGCAGCGTCATCCGGCGGCAAGCGCCGGCGCGGCCATGCCGCGGCCGCGCACCCCCCCACGCCTCGAGCGCGCGGCGCTGCGCGCGTGGGAGGCTTTTTGCGCGGCCAACCTGGTGATGGAGCCGCCGGGGGCGCTGGTGCAGACCGGAACCTACCTCTACCAAAGGCCGGAGCCCGCTCTGGACATGACGGGTTTGCGCGTGCTGCGGCCGGGCTGGTGGCTGGGCGAGGTGCGTGGTGAGCGCCTGGAGCCGAGTCACGCGCTGGCGTTGGGACTGACGCATGCCGATTTCCAACGCACCCTGGACTTGACGCATGATGATCCAGCGGTGCTGGCTTACCTGCGCGGGGAAACGCTGACCGCCGAGGGCGCGGCCGGTTGGCTGGCTGTCTGTGTTGATTCTTTTCCGTTGGGTTGGGGTAAACGGGGCGGCGCGGTGGTAAAAAACCATTACCCTAAAGGGCTGCGGATTCAAAACGGCGGCCGTGAATCCTGAAACCTACTTTGTGTTCACCAACTCCGCCTGTACTCCCGTGGCTAGATAGGCGCTGCATGGAGGACTGCGGCCAGCGGGCAACCTGGCTTGACGATGGGGCCGATTGGACTACAATGCAGGCGCTGCACAGCGCAGTGTACAGAACACTGACTGGAATCACGCAGCGAACCAATGGACCGACACAAGACAAAGGAGTGGGCCACGACACTTTCTGACAACCTGGCTGGCGTGTTGCATAACGATATTCTACTAACGGTTATCTGCGCATGGCTGGCGGCGCAGGTCATCAAGGCGGCGATCGAGTTCAGAATCAAGCGCCGCATCACCTGGCGTGTCCTCTTCGGCATGGGCGGCATGCCCAGTTCCCATTCTGCTTCCGTTACCTCGCTAAGCACGGCTGTGGGCCTGCATGTTGGCTTTGACAGCGCCCTTTTTGCCGTGGCTGCCATCCTCGCAGCGATTGTCATGACCGACGCTGCGGGCGTGCGGCGCGCGGCTGGTCGTCATGCCAGCATTCTCAACTGGCTCTTGTCTGATTTCACAGAGGAAGAAGAGGCCGATGAAAAGAACGCGGATGAAGAACAAACCCCAGCCCCCGAAATGAACATCCCGCTGCCCTTGCAAGAACTGCTCGGCCACACGCCCGCGCAGGTCGTGGTGGGTGGATTGCTCGGTATCCTGACGGCGATCGTCTACTACGCCCTGGTGACGTAGCATTTCACACGAGAAACCCGACTTCTGCAAGAAGCCGGGTTTCTGTTAGCGTCAGCGTGAACCGTACAACCGGTTGTAGTGTGCAAGATGGGTGGTAATTAAGCTCAGGTAGGAGCGCGGCTCGGTGATGGAGATCGTTTCATAGAAGAGATCATCATCCGCGCCGCTGCGTTCGCGCCAGATCTTGGCGTTGCCCGGCCCGGCGTTGTACCCCGCAAGCGCCGTGGCGGTGCTGCCGTTGGCGGCGCGCAGGCCGCGCATCGTGTAGAAAGCCCCGAACTTGACGCTGATCCAGGGCCGGTAAAGATCACTCTCATGGAAATCGGCCAATCCCAGCTCGCCAGCAATCCAGCGGCCGGTGCTCGGAATGACTTGCATCAGGCCGCGCGCCGCCGCCGAGCTTTCCGCGCCTGGCTCGAACAGGCTTTCTTGCCGAATCATGGCGTAAATCAGCATCGGATCCAGGGCAAAGCGCGTCGCCTCCTCCGTTACCACGTCCTCATAATACCGAGGGTAGGCCAGGCGCTGGATGAAAAGCGGCGCCGCGCTTACCAATTTGTTGGGCGCCAGCGCAATCACGCGCGCGGCGCTGATCACGCTCAGGCGATACGTGCCCAGTTCCTCGAACGCAACCGCCAGTTGATACACCAGCAGCGGATCATTCCAGTAACGCGCCCGCACCAGTTCTAATGCCTCCAACGCAGGCCCCCGCAGGCGCAGCGCCAGGTACGCCTGGCCGCGCTGCCAATCCCGATCGCTGCGGATGCGCTGATCCAGGCTGGACAGGCTAGTCGCCGCACTGCCGGTCTTGATCCATGTGCGCAACCAACGCTCGGCAAAAGCCTGGCTGCCGTCGTCACCCTGACTTGCGCGCGCGGCTTGTCCATTCAGCGACGGAGTTACAGTGAGCGATAGCCCGGCTTGCAGCGCAAGGATGCGTGCACGCAGCCCGGCATAGCTCTCCGGCGCCTGGGCCATCAAGGTCTGCCAGGCGGCTGCGGCGTCGGCGCGTTTGCGCTGCGCCAACAGCCCTTTCCCCAGCCACAGGCGCATCATGGGCGCCTCAGATGCAGCCGGATACGCCTTGAGGCCTCGCTGCCAAAGCGCCAACGCGGCGCTGACCTCGTTGAGACGATAGCGATTGATGCCGGCGCGCAGAAGGGCATTCGGCGCAGCCTGGTGCTTGGGGAAAGAATCAGCCAGCAGCGTTTGGTAAGACGCGGCCGCGCGGTAATCCTCGTTGCGCTCGAGCTGGCGCGCCAGTTCAGCCAGGACGGTGGGCGTCTGGGTATGATCGGGATAACGCTGCACAAAGTCGCGCAGGGTCGCAATGGCGCCGGCGCGGTTGTTCGCAAAGCGCTGCGTTTCGGCCTTGCCTAACCACGCGCCTGCCCAGGCTGGATCGTCAGGGTAGGACGTGAGCAAGCGATCCCAGGTTGTCAGTGCGTGCGGGTAGTCTTCCAGGCCCTGGTACGAGCGCGCGATCAGAGCCAGGGCTTCGCCGCGCCGCTGACCCGGCTGACCGTCCAGAAAAGCGTTGAGGGCGTTGATCGCGGGTTGGTACGCGGCGTTATCGTAGTCTACCTGGCCCCGGGTGAAGGCATCCACCGGCAGATCATTGTCCACCAGGCGGATCAAGGCTTGATAGGCGTAACGGCTGCGTGGAGCCAGTGCGATGGCGTCGCGCCAGTGCTTCTCGGCGGCGGCCTGCTGCCCCAAATTCCAGGCTGCGTCGCCGGCCAGCGCGTGTATTTCAGCCTGGTAAGGCGCATTTTGCGCGACGGTTAGAATCGCCTCATACTGCGCCAGCGCGCCAGCATGATCTGCGCGCGCCGTCGCATAGGCGGCCCACTGTTCACGCGCGGCCAACGCCAGCACGCGGCTCGGTGCGGCGCTAACCGCGGCCTGATACGCCGCAGCCGCCGCGGTCGGCTCCTGCAAGCCGGCCGCCACCTCAGCCAGCCGCCGGTGCACATCGTATGTCAACACGGACGAACCGCTCTGCAAATAAGCCTGGTAGGCGCTACGCGCGGCTTCCCATTCCTGCAACGCCTGATGCGCCTGCCCCAAGTGGAACTGCGCCGCAGCGCGGCGCAGATTCGAGTCCGCGCGGCGCAGAAAATCCTCAAAGGCCGTGATGGCCTCGCTGTACAGGCCGTCTGCCTGGTAACTTTCGCCCAGAGCAAAAGCCGCGTCAGCCGCCTGGGAATCCGTGGGCGCCTGGGCCAAGAAACTGGTGAAGGCCGCGCGCGCCGCGGCGTGGTTGCCGTTGTGCTGCTGGCGCAGACCGTCGCGCAGCAAATCGGCCGGGGCCAGCGGCGTCGGCGTATTCGTGGGCGTGGGCGTGAGGGTGGGCGTCAACGCCAGCGGCGCTGCCAACAGAGAATTTGGCATGAGCCAGGCGCTGAGTAGAACCATGACCGTGGCGCCGAAGTAGGACCAGCGCAGCAGCCGAGGGGGTAGGTGCGATTGAGTCTTCACGAATCTGTCTCCTAATACCTTCGGCATTATCCCCACAAACATGCGAGATGTCAATCTAAACGAACGAACAGGTGCTTTTGTTTCGTCTGGCGGCAGGCATTAGCCGCGCGAGCGCCGCCGCGGCGCTGATACGCAAGAGCTGAGGATTTGAGGTTTGGTTTTTGGGATTTGAGGTTTGGGCTGTGGTATAATCTGGTCACGATTTGCTTGGTAGAAAGGCTGCGCATGTTTGAAGTGGTGTTCTTGGGTACGTCGGCGTCGGCGCCGTCGGTTCAGCGTGGATTGTCATCTGCGGTGGTGATGCACGGCGAATACCGATTCATGATTGATTGCGGCGAAGGAACGCAGCGCCAGCTTCTGCGCAGCCGATTAGGGTTCAAACGCCTGGATCGCATTCTGATTACGCACGGTCATCTCGATCATATCCTGGGCTTGGGCGGGCTGGCGTCCACGCTAGGACGATGGGAAACGCTGGAGCGGCTGGACATTTTTGGCGGTCGCTCTGCGCTCAAGCGCATCGAAGGACTGCTGCGCGTGGTTTTCGGCTCCGCCAGATTCCCAATGACCGTATCGCTCAATCCGCTTGACCACGGCCCTGTGCTAGAGACACGTGATTTCGTGGTCAGCGCCTTCCCCATCAACCACCGTGGCCCTGACTGTTTCGGCTTCTTGTTTGAAGAGCGCGCGCGGCGGCCTTTCCTGGCCGAAAAAGCGGCCGCACTGGGCGTGCCAGCCGGCCCGGTGCGACGACGTTTGGTGGACGGGCACAGCATCACACTGGATGATGGCCGCGTGATCGAGGCAGACGACGTGCTTGGCCCGGTGGTCAACGGGGTCAAGCTGGTCTTCATCAACGACATCAGCGAAACGACCGGGCTGGAAAAGATCGCCGACCAGGCCGATGCCCTGGTGATTGAATCCACCTATTGCCGCGACGAGCTGGCGCTGGCCCGCGAATTCGGTCACTTGACGGCGGCCGACGCGGCGCAGTTGGCCGCCGCTGCCAACGTCAAACAGCTCATCTTGACCCATCTTTCACGCCGGTATCACCCGCAGCAGGTGCTTGACGAAGCACGCGCGATCTTCGCTGCCACCAGCGTCGCCAATGACCTCGATCATTTCAAGATTGTCAAAGGCAAGCCGGTGGAACTTGTGCGCGCAGAAACATGATGACCTCTCTTTATCCACTGACATTTACCCCTGTTCTCAAGCATTACCTATGGGGCGGACGCAACCTGGAGCAGCTTGGGCGTCAACTCCCGCCCACGGGCCTGGTGGCCGAAAGCTGGGAGATTGCAGGACACGCGGACGGCACGACGGTGGTGGACAACGGACCTTTCGCAGGCCAGCCGCTGACTGCGGTGCAGCAGATTCTGGGGTTGGACTTGCTTGGCCGACACAATGCCTGGGCGCACGCGCGCGGCAAATTCCCCCTCCTCGTCAAACTCCTCGACGCGCATGCCCCGCTTTCGGTCCAGGTGCATCCAGATGACCACTATGCGCTGGCCCATGAAGACAACGAACTGGGCAAGACTGAGATGTGGGTGGTGCTGCGCGCCGAACCAGACGCGCAGATCATCCTCGGCGTCAAGGCCGGCGCCGACGCCACGAACTTTCGCGAGGCTGTGGCCCTGGGCCGTCTGGAGCCTTTTCTGCATGTGCTGCCAGTCAAAGCGGGTGATCATATTTGCGTGCCGGCCGGTACTCTGCACGCCATCATGGGAGGGTTGTTGATCGTGGAGATTCAGCAGAATTCCAACGCAACCTACCGCGTCTACGATTGGGGTCGCGTCGGCGCGGACGGTGAGCCGCGTCAACTGCACATAGACAAGGCGTTGGAGGTGATTGATTTTGGGCGCGCCGAGCCTACCGTGAGTCACCCGAGCTGGTTAGCGGAAAGCGACGGGGTGCAGCGCTGGGAGCTGTGTCGCAATCGCTATTTTGTCACTGAACGCGTCCTCATGACGCCTGGCGCCGTTTTCCACGGCGCATGCTGCGGCGACACCCTGGAGATTTGGGGAACGCTGACCGGAGAGGTGGACATCAACGACGTGCGGCTGCCAGCTGTGCGCTTCACCCTGCTGCCTGCGGCGCTCGGTGCATTTCATGTGCACGCCGCCGCGCCCACCACCCTCCTGCGCACGTACGTGGCGTGAGGTCAAAAAAAGCCCAGTTTCTCTCGGAAACTGGGCTTGTCGTTGATCAGGTCAGATCACAGTGGGTGGGGTATACTCGCCCCACTCCTGCCGCAACACACCACAGATTTCGCCCAGTGTGGCGTAGGCGCGCACGGCGTCCAAAATGGGCGGCAGCAGGTTGCTCTCCGGGCCGCTCGGCGCCTGGGCCACTGTGCGCAGCTGCGCCAGGGCCGCGCTCACAGCCGCGTGGTCTCGCTGTAAACGCAGTTGTTCCAGGCGTACATGCTGTACGCGGTAGGTTTCCGGGTCAGGTCGAAAAATGCCAACGGGACGTTCCTCGCCCGGCGCCTGGAACGCATTGACGCCCACAATCAGTTGGCGGCCGCTCTCCACGGCCTGTTGGTATTTCCACGCGCTGTCGGCGATTTCCTGCTGCATCCAGCCGCTTTCGATGGCCTGGATAGAACCGCCCATCTCCTCGATTTTCTCGATCAGCGCGCGCGCCTCTGCTTCCAGGCGGTCAGTCAGCGACTCTACGTAATACGAACCAGCCAATGGGTCAATCACTTCGGTCGCGCCAATTTCATGCGCGATGATTTGCTGCGTGCGCAGGGCGGTGGCTTGCGCCTCCTCGGTGGGCAGCGCCAGCGCCTCATCGTAGCAGCTCAGCGCCAGGCTCTGGATACCGCCCAGAACGCTGGCCAGGGCCTGAAAGCCGGCGCGCGCAATGTTGTTCAGCGGCTGTTGCGCGGTCAGTGTGGCGCCGCCGGTTTGCACGTGCGTGCGCAGCGCCATGCTGGCCGGCTTCTGCGCACCGTACCGGTCGCGCAGGATGGTCGCCCACAAGCGCCGCAGGGCGCGGTACTTAGCCACTTCCTCGAAGAAGTTATTTTGTGTGTTGAATATCCACGAGATGCGCGCAGCAAAGTCGTCAATGGGGACGCCGCGCGCCAGCACCGCATTGGCATACGAGATGGCGTTGGCTATCGCGAAGGCCATCTCCTGGCTGGCCGTGCTGCCGGCGTCGCGGATGTGATAGCCGCTGACGCTGATGGCGTTCCAGCGCGGGACGTGCCGCGCGCAGAAGGCAATGGTATCGGCGGCCAGGCGCACGCTGGGGCCAGGTGGAAAGATGTAAGTGCCGCGCGCGACGTATTCCTTGAGAATATCGTTCTGAATCGTGCCAGTGAGCTTGTTCGCTGGCACGCCGCGCTTTTCACCGGTGGCAATGACCATTGCCAAGAGCACACTGGCCGGCGCGTTGATGATGCTGTCGCGTCTGGGCATCTTCTTCGGCGGCAGCCGTGACGACCGCG
>CAZEPA010000199.1:0-7400 GCA_964513955.1 uncultured Anaerolineae bacterium
GGCAGCCGTGTCAATAAGGCGATAGCCAACTCCAATGGCATCAAGGACACACCGCGTACATTCCTGCGCATCCCGAATCTGGAATACGCCGAACCCCACGATGGGCATCGTGATCCCGTTATTCAATGTGACCGTTTGCATGGCTGAAACCTCGGACTGTGCGCGCGAACCTTCGGCGGCATCGTATCAACCATAGGTGGCGGCCAGCTTATTGAAGGACTCCAACGATTATAAACACCGTGCGCGAAAAGTCAAAGAAACAAATTGTCGCATGGCTTCATGAACTCGACGGAGACGGGTCATTCGGCCGATTCGCATCGGCCCCGCGCACGCGCGCATAGCGACGCCCGGCCGTGCGCATGACCAGGCAGCCGCCGCGCCAGGCGCAGGCGTCGCACGGCGACGCGGCGTCTGGGACCTGCACCAGGTAGCCGCGCTGCACCAGGGTTTGCAGCATCCCTTCGAGCGCGCCCGGGCTGACATCCAGGCGCGCGGCCAGGTCTTCCACGCACATCGCGCCCGGCGTCATCATCGCCAAGATGGCGCGCAACATCAGGCGAACCCCGCCAGGCGACCGACCTGAAACACGAGCACCGCGGCCAAGTAGGCGATGCCGGTCTGATAGAGAGCCGAAAACGCGGCCCAACGCCCACCAAACTCAGCCTTGATCGCGCCCAGGGTAGCGGCGCACGGCACGTAGAGCAGCACGAACACCAGGTAGGAGAGGCCGCTCAGCGGCGTGAAATGTTGACGCAGCGCGCGGCTCAACGCGGTGTCGGCGGCAGGCGTCTCTGGACCCAGGCCGCCCAGCCCTGGAACCAGGCTCAGCAGGCTGCGCCCCGCTTGCACCGTTGCATCGCCCAGGCCGGTCGCAATTCCCAGCAGCTCGGCGCGGGCCGAGGCGGCGCGGGGGCTGGCCGCAGGCGCCTGCGGCGCATAAATCTGCGCCAGCGTGCTGACCACCACCTCTTTGGCGGCCAGGCCGGTGATCAGCGCGCCCGCCGCGTCCCATTGACCGAAGCCAACCGGCGCCAGCGCGGGCGCGACCGTGCGGCTGATCTGGCCGAAGAGGCTCTGCTGCTGGTCTTCAACACCCCACGGCAGGTTGAGCAGCAGCCAAATAACGAGGGAGGCGATCAGGATGAGGCTGCCAGCCTTGCGCACAAAATCGCTCACATTGGCCCACATGTGCACGCGCAGGCTGTGCCAGGTCGGCAGACGGTAGGGCGGCAGTTCGAGCACGAAGGCGCTGTCGGCCTGCGGTGGCAAGACCGTGCGGCTGAGGACGAAGCCGGCCAGCGCGGCCACGGCAATCCCGGCGGCATACAAGGCCCAGATCAAAGCGCCGGCCTGTGGACGGAAGAAGGCCAGTCCGAACACCACGTAAACCGGCAGCCGTGCGGAACAGGACATCAGCGGCACCAGGAGGGCAGTCAGGATGCGATCGCGGCGGTTTTCCAGCGTGCGCGTGGCGTAGATGGCCGGCACCGCGCAGCCAAAGCCGAGAATCAGCGGCACGAACGATTTGCCGTGCAGCCCCATCCAGCTCATGGCTTTGTCCATGACGAAGGCCGCGCGCGCCATGTAACCGCTGTCTTCGAGCAGCGAGAGGAAGAAGTAGAGCACAAGCAGGCCCGGCACGAAAGCCAGCACGCTGCCCACGCCGGCCAAGACGCCCTCCACCAGCAGAGATTGCAGCCATGACGGTGCATGGAGCAGGCTTAACAGCGCGCTGATGGCGCGCGCGACCGGCCCGTTGATGACCCCATCCACCCAATCGAGATACGGGGTCGAGACATTCTGCACCAAGTGGAAGATGACGTACATCATCGCGAGGAAGAAGGGGATGCCCAACCAGCGGTGCGTGACCACGCCGTCAATGCGATCGGTCAGATCCAGGCGCGCCGGCCTGGCCCGGTGGATGACGGCTCGACTGATCTCGCCGAAGTCCTGGCGTGTCAGCCCGCGCACGAAACCATAGCGCTGATCGGTGATGGCAATATCCACCTCATCGCCAAAGAACTGGCGCAGGCGGCCCTGGCTGCTCTGCACAGCCTGTCGCACGGCCTCACGGTCAACGGCCGGCGCGATCTGGTCCAGGACATTGGCCTCGCCTTCCAGGAGTTTGATGGCCAGCCAACGCGGCAAGGACGCCGCGCCCGCGGACGATCGCGCATCGTCGCCGGGCGTCAGTTCAGAAGCCGTGGGAATTGGGTCACACCGACCGGCCGCGCGGACCTGGGCGATTTCGACTTCGATCTCGCGGCCGTAATCGAGCCGGAAGCCGGCGCCGTCGTGAGGCGGCGATAGCGCCGCGGCCCGCACCGTGCGCAAAAGCTCATCCAGGCCGCTGCCGCGCCGGGCGACCATGGGCACCACCGGCACCCCGCCCAACAGCGCGGACAGCCGCGCGCGATCAAGCTGCAGGCCGGCGGCGTCGGCCATGTCCACCATGTTGACGGCCAACACCAGGTTCGCGCCCAGCTCGAGCAACTGAACGGTCAAGTAGAGGTTGCGCTCCAGGTTGAGGGCATCCACGACGTTGACGACGACGTGCGGATGTTCCTGCAGGATATAATCACGCGCGATGACTTCTTCGGGCGAATAGGCCGAAAGGCTGTAGGCGCCGGGCAGATCAACGACCGTCATGACAACGTCGTTGGCGCGCGTGCAGAGGCCTTCTTTTTTCTCAACCGTCTTGCCGGGCCAATTGCCCACGTGCTGCTGTAAGCCCGTCAGCGCGTTGAACACCGTGCTCTTGCCGGTGTTGGGATTGCCCGCCAGGGCCAGGGTGATCTGGTCGTTTGCCATCGCTCAGGCCAGCATCTCGATGTCAATAAAACTGGCTTCGTGCGGACGCAGCGCCAGGTGATAGTTCTTCACCCGATACTCCACGGGGCTGCCCAGCGGGGCCTGGCGCACCGCGGCGATCTCTTCGCCCGGCAGCAGGCCCAAATCGAGCAGGCGGCGGCGAAACGCGCCGATCCCTCCCACGCGGCGGATGACGCCGCGCTCTCCTGGTCGTAGTTCATTCAAGCGCATAGCTGATCCCTCTTGGTTAGTTGATCTTAGTAACTGCTCAGGTTGCGCATTTCCGTGTGGCGGCGCAGCCTCCGAAGGGGGGCTTTGCAGTGGTTGCAGCGATTTCAATCGCCCGATGAGCGCAATGCCGGTCGGCGCCGGCCGACCTTGCGGCGGAACGCCCTTGCGCCCCGAATTCATTCGGCGGCCTTATTGCGAATGATTTGCAGGAAGAATTCTAGCATGGCCGCATCGGGGCCGACATGATGAGCGTCATTATTTGACACGCGTCTTTATCGCGATATACTGCACTTGCAAGGAGTTGCAAATACGATGAGTTGCTATAAACCCATGTTGGCGAGCCTACAGCAGCAGGGCTTCCGTCTCACGTCGCAGCGCGCGCTCATTCTTGAGGATCTGTTCCACAATCCCGGTCACCGCACCGTGGAGGACATTTTCCAGCATGTGAGCGAGCGTCTGCCCGGCCTCAATCGGGCCACGATCTACCGCACCCTGGAAATGCTGCGTGCGGTCAACCTGGTCACGGCTTCCACTGGCCCTGAAGGCGTCACGCAGTTTGAATTCGTGCGCACCGATGGGGAGCTGCATCACCACCTGGTCTGCCGCCGCTGCGGCGCGCAGGTTGACCTGGGCGCTGAGCCGGTCGAGCAGTTGAAGCGCGCCATTCTCGACAGCCACGGTTTCCACGCCGAACTCGATCATCTGCACATCAACGGAATGTGCGCCACCTGCGCGGCGGGTTAGCGCGCCAGACTTATCGCAGCCAGTAGTCCCTATTCACCGGAGGCAACATGCTCTACTCACCCAAACCGATGCACATTCCAGACGGCTTTCTGTCGGTTGGTGTCGCGATCATTCTGTGGATCGTCGCCATCGCTGTCATCGCCTATGCCCTCAAGCGGGCCGGCAAAGAGCTAGGCGAACGACAGGTGCCGCTGATGGGCGTGCTGGCGGCATGCATCTTCGCCGGCCAAATGCTCAACTTCTCCGTAGCAGGCGGCACATCCGGCCACTTGTTGGGCGCGGCCCTGGCGACGATCCTGCTTGGCCCCTGGCCCGCAGTGCTGGTCTTGACGTGCGTGGTCAGCGCGCAGGCGCTGCTCTTCCAGGACGGCGGCCTGCTGGCATTGGGCGGGAACATCGTCAACATGGCGATCGTGGGCGTGTTCGTGGCCCAGTTCGCCAGCAGCACGGTTCAGCGGCTGGCCGGCGGCCGGCGTTGGGGGTTGGCCGTCCGCGGCTTCAGCGCGGGCTGGCTCTCGATCTTCGTCGCGGCGCTGGCCTGCGCCTTGGAACTGGCCTTGTCTGGCACGTCGCCGGCCAATGTGGCCGTGCCGACCATGGGCGGCATCCACGCCCTGATCGGCATCGGCGAGGGGTTGATCACCCTGGGCGCGTTGGGGTTCATCGCGGCCGCGCGGCCCGATCTGGTTCAGCAAGGCGCGTCATCGCGGGGCGGGAACCGCCTGGTGTGGGTCGGCGGACTGCTGATCGCGGTGCTGCTGGCGATCGCATCGCCGCTCGCCTCAACCCATCCTGACGGGCTGGAATGGGTGGCTGCCCAGCAAGGCTTCCTCAACCTGCAGCAGGGGCCGCTCTACCGCATCATGCCTGACTACGTATTCCCTGGCTTTTCCAACCAGACCCTTGCCACGATCGTCGCCGGCATCGTCGGCGCGCTGCTGGTGGGCGGGGTGGCGTTTGCCGTTGCCTACACGCGGCGCGGCCGCCGCTTGGAGATGTGAGAACGTCGCCATGCACATCAGCTTCCTCGACCCTTATCGGCCCTTGCCCAGCCTGGTGCATCGCCTGGACGCGCGCGTGAAGTTGGTGCTCACGCTGGCCTTTATCCTGGCGACCGCGCTGGCGCCGATTGGCGTTTGGCCGGTTTACATCCTGCTGTGGGCGCTGGCCCTGGTCATTGAGATTCTCTCGGAACTGGGGTTGAGCTATGTGCTGCGCCGATCGGCGTTGGCGCTGCCCTTCGTGCTGGCGGCTTTGCCCGTGATCTTCACCACGCGCGGCGCCGACGCAACCCCGATCGTCTCCTTGCCGTTAGGCCCCTGGACCTTGACCGCCACCACGGCTGGCATCGAGCGGTTCGCCAGCATCGCACTCAAATCATGGCTCTCGGCCCAGGTGGCGATCGTGCTGGCGGCCAGCACCTCTTTTCCCGATCTGCTGTTGGCGATGCGCGGCATTCGTCTGCCGCGGCTGCTGGTGGCGGTCTTTGGGCTGATGTGGCGCTACCTGTTTGTGCTCGCTGACGAGGCGCTGCGGCTGATCCGCGCGCGCGCGGCGCGCAGCGGCGTCAACGACGCTGGGGATCGCGGCGGCGGTGCGATGGCCTGGCGTGCGCGGGTGACGGGCGGAATGGCTGGCAGTCTTTTTCTGCGCGCGTTCGAGCGGTCTGATCGCATCTATGCGGCGATGGCCGCCCGCGGCTACGATGGAGAAGTGCGCGCGTTGGCGCTGCCGCCGCTCACGCCGCCCGCCTGGCTGGTGTTGATAGCCGGACTGGCGCTGTTGGCATTGTTGACGCTGTTGGGATTTCTGCTAGGGGGATAGACTGGGTGATGACACCACTGATCGAAGTGCGGGCGCTTTCATTTAGCTACCCGGACGGGCATACGGCTTTGCGCGGCGTGTCGCTGACCATCCACGAGGGGGAGAAGGTCGCGCTGGTGGGGCCAAACGGCGCGGGCAAATCCACGCTCATGCTGCACCTCAACGGCATCTTGCGTCCGACGGCCGGCGCTGTACGCATCGCGGGCCTGGAAGTGCGTGATGAAAATCTCTCGCGCGTACGCGGCGCGGTGGGCCTGGTATTTCAAGACCCCGATGACCAGCTCTTCTCGCCCACGGTGTTCGACGATGTCGCCTTTGGGCCGATCTATCAGGGTTTGCCCGCGGCCGACGTGCAGAGGCGCGTCCAGGCCGCGCTGGACGCCGTGCGCATGGGCCACATGGCGCGCCGGGTTTCGCATCACCTGAGCACCGGGGAGAAGAAACGCATCGCCATCGCGACCGTGCTGTCCATGTCGCCGGCCGTGCTCGTGTTGGACGAGCCGTCCGCCGGGCTGGACCCCCGCGCGCGTCGCGGCTTGATCGGCCTGCTGCGCGAGCTGCCGCAGGCGATGCTGGTCGCCACGCATGACCTGCGCCTGGTGCAGGAACTCCTGCCCCGCACCGTGGTCATGGACGAAGGCGGCGTCGTGGCCGATGGCTCCACATCCGCCATCCTGGCCGACGCCGCGCTGCTCGAAGCGCATGGGCTGGAGATCGCCTGAGGGCTTGAGCCTGTCCAGCCGGTAACGATTCTCAACGAACGCGTCACCAGATTGTCGCAATGACATCCGTGTTACGCAGGTTGCGATCTGCCGTCAGCAAGCGCGCGTTCTCTACCAACGCTGTGGCTACGATCAGACGATCCGCCGGATCTCTATTAATCTCGGCTGGTAACTGCGCTGACAATGCGGCAATGAGCGGGGTAATTGGCTGGACTCTGGTCTTGTTGGCCTGCAAGATCAGGTTGATGAAGCTCTGGCAATCAACGCCGACCTGTACCCGACCCTTTTCGACGAGCATGGCAATTTCCCACAAAGAGATGTCGCAGATGAGCAGACCATCGCCTGCGTTGGCTTCGACCAGTGCTTGCTGCGCAGTCGCCGATAAGCGCTCCGGCGCTAGCGCATCCCAAATCAGCGCATGCGTGTCCACGACGATCATGCGTCAGCCTCCCAGGAATCGTCTAGCGGCGATAGCACGTCTCCAACCACCGCGGTTTGGCGCAGTTGGTCCAGCTTTTGGCGCGCCGCTGCCTGAGCAAAATCAGGCGGCACCAATTTCGCCACCTCAGCGCCGCGCGAGGTCAACGTGATAATTTCGCCTTTGTTCACGCGGTGCAAGATCGTATTCATGCTTGCTCGGAATTCGCTGATGCCAATACTGATCATGGCTTTGCTCCTCTCATCGTCGCTGTCACAGTGAAGCTGTACGACTCAATTGTACACAAGTCGCCCCTGTCCAGCAACTATTGCGGGAACAACCGCGGAACCTCGGGGTCAAACCCACTGCGATGTCGCAGTATGGGGACCGTAACGTTTAAGACGATTTGCTTTGACGGCTGTCGAGAGTTGTTAAACAGCCAACCCTTACGCTTATCCTGTGCCAGATTGAACACAGTGGCAAAACAGACAAAAACCGGTTGTGGCGGCGGCAGCGCCAGGCAAGAGCAGAAATCGGATCGCACCGTTTGCGATGTCAGGAAGGACGAAGCGGAGTTGGGCCAGAACCAGCAAACCTTGCTGGCTGCCGAAGGACCGGGATGGTTGTACTTTAGCGCACAATCGTTAAAA
>CAZEPA010000200.1:0-7390 GCA_964513955.1 uncultured Anaerolineae bacterium
GCAGCCAGCTCAAGACGCCAAACGAGGTGAAGACGATGTCGAAGGCGCCTGGCAAGAGGCCCGGCAGGTCGTAGAGGTCGGCCGCGAGGAAGGTGGCGGGCAGGTTCAGCTCGCGGCTCAGGCGCTGCGCCGCAGCGATGGCCGTGGTGGAAAAATCAACGCCGGTGACCTGCGCGCCGAGCCGCGCCCAACTCAGGGCGCTCAGGCCTACGTGACACTGCAGATGCAGCAGGCGTTTGCCCGCCACCGGCCCCACCTCGGCCCGTTCCAGCGCGGTCAGGCCGCCCAGTGCGGCGGTGTCTGTCGCAGGCAGATTGGCCGCGGCCTGAGCGGCCAGCTCATCCCAAAGGCGGCGGTTGTTTTCGGAAATCGTAGACGGCGCCATCCGTTTATCTCCCTGGTCAGCGCGCGGGGCGGTTGATTTCGCTGAGAATGTCATCCAGCAATTGATTGTCTACCTGCGACCGATCGGCGGTTTGCAGCAGCCAGCGTTCGACCTCGCGTCCGGCATCGGCGCGGCAGGTTCTGACGCCGGTCAGCGCATAGCAGACGGCGCCGTCAAAGACCTCGATGGTTTCGGGCATTCCATAGGGCGGCTGGTTGACGTGGATCAGAAGCCCACGGTATCCCAGGCGCCCAGGATAGGGTGCAACCAGGCCCGGCGCGAGGCCGGTCAGGCGCGTGATGAGCTCCTGCTGCTGCGCGTCGGGCAGCTGCCAGATTGGATTGGGCCGGCCGGAGAAGATATCCAGCTCTACGTAAGTCAGCGCGCCGCGCAGCCCGGCGAGCGTCTGCGGCGGCGGGATAAAGCGCAGTGACGCGCCGATCTGGCGGATGTGCGCGCGGTCGGCAGACAACATCAGGGTGCGATTGTGCTCATATACCGTGGGATACTGTACGAACAGCAGCGCCCCGCCATCCGACGGCTGCTGGTCGTCTGAAGGCAGGATCAGGCAGGCCGGCTGCCCATCCACCTGCAGATGTTCCAAATTGGGATGGCTGCCGAAGCGCTGGTTGGGGTTTTTGTCGGTGCGGGCGTTGCTTTCGAGCGCCAACGCACAGACGGCCTCGACGGTGTCCGCAACCATGTAGGCGGAGCTCAGGCCAAAAAATCCATCTGCCCCGCGGAACAGCGCCGTATCATCAGGATTGGCAGCGCGCCAGCTCGCCGGATACTCCACGGTGACGCTGAACGGCTCACTCGCGTAGATCTGCGTTGCCGCCGGCGGCGCGCCACTAGGTGTCGTCGGCGTCAATTGCCCCGTGTCGAGTGCGAGCTGCCAGAGCTGTTCATCGCGGCTGCGCAGCAGCACCCGATTTGCCTCCGGCCATGCGATGGGCCGGTAGGATTCCCGGCCATCGTTCAGGGTTGTCTGCGTCCACGCAGGCCAATCAGCGCGCAGGAGCAAGAATCGCCAGCCCGCCAACACGCCCTGCGCGTCGACAAGCGCAGCCTGCAAGGAAAACACCATCGCGTCGCTCGTTGGCGACCAGACGATGCCGCTGGCGAGACCCGCTGCCGCGGCCCATGGGCTTCTGACTTCCTGGCCGGTCTGCATGTCGCGGACGATGAGTCCATGCCATCCGGCGCACTCAACATAGACTAGTTGGGTTTCGTTCGGCGAGAGCGCCAGCGCGTAGAGCCGTCCCTTCCCCAGCAGCACTTCCGTCACAGCGCCATCCGCCAGGTTGAGCTTGAGCAGGCCTGATCCATCCATGGCGCATGCGTGATCTGCGCTGGGGAAAATCAATACGTACAAAAACTGGCCGTCGGCGGACCAGCGATAGGGTCGAAGCTCTCCGTTGTCCCAGCCAAACCGCTGCGGATCGAACGCCGTCTTCCAGGCGACCGCGCCATCACGCCGTGCCACGTGCAGGCTCATGTCGCTCCCCGACCAGGTCGCCTTCCATTGCCTATCCGGTGAACTGGAGAGATCCACGGCCAGCTCCTGAACCGGCGCGTCCGTGGGCTTGGTCGCAGCGCGCGGCGTGGACAGATCAGGCGCAGGCGCTGCAGAGGGCGCCGCTGCCTGGCAGGCGAGCAGAAGCAGCGGCAGCACGCAGCCAGAAAGCAGCTGCGGCCAATGTCGCCTCACAAAAACGGTCGCAGGCCATGGCATGGCTGCGAGCAGCACAGCTTTGTGCAGCATCAGGATCCTCCTACTCTTTCCGCAGGCGAGCGCGCACCGTGGCGTCAAAAGGGTTTTGCCCGGCCCGCGCCGCCGCCAACCAGGCGCGGTGGGTCGTTTCTAGCGTGTCGCGGCCGGCGAACGCTTGATCATCCAGCCAGGTCAAGAACGCCTGCAGGTCTTCCACAGTTCCCGGCCAATGGCCCTGGCTGGCGCGCGCCAGGGCGCGGCCGTCATAGGCCCATGGCGAGGCCTTCTGCTGGATGGCGCGGTCGCAATAGGGCAGGGCCTGGCTGGGCTGGTTGTCGAGCGCATAGGCCCAACAGAGCGCGGTCAGACCGCGGGCGTCGTCGGGCTGCTGCGCCAAGATGGCGTTGAAATCGGGCTGCCACCCTACTTGGCCGGGAAAAGCCTGGGCCAGCAGTAGCAGGTAATCGTCCAGGGAGAGGTTATTTTCCCCGAACAGATGGCTGACTGTATTCTGTTTTGTAGCTGCACCCTTCTGCGAATCCACTGACTGCATCACCTATGATGACAGTAGCCATTCGGCCAGGGATCGGACTTCGATCGTGAGCCCGTTTTCCGCTATGGGTTGTGCGTTGGCGTCGGTAAGGATCAGCCCCATGGTCAGGTTCAGGCTGCGCAGCGCGGCGGTCAGGCCGCGCTGCTCGCGCTCGCGGGTGGCTGGCTGCGCCAGGTTCTGGCTGACTTGGATCAACTCACGAGTTTCTGGTAGATAGAAATCCACCTCGAACCCGCCTGGCGACGTATAGTAGTAGACCTCCGGCGTCCGCCGGCGCAGCGCCAGGAAGACCAGGTTCTCCAGCAGTTTCCCCGTGTTGGGCGAGAAGGAGAAGCCGACGGCGTTCGCCAGGCCGGTGTCAATGGCGTAGACCTTCTTCGGCGCCACCTGCTGGCGCTTGACCGAGAAGTCGTAGACATTGGCTGTGAAGATGAGCCAGCTACTCTCCAGATACTCGACGTAATTCTTGACGTGTTGACGCTGCCCAGCCGGAGCTGCTCCTTGAGTTTGTTGAACGACACCAGGCCCGCCGGGTTGCTCATCAGGGTGAAGGCCAACTCTTTGAGCGCGCGCACCTCCTCGATGCGGTAGCGCGTCGCGATGTCGCGGTACAGCAAGTCGTCGTAAAGCGTGCGCGCCAGCGGCAGCTCTGGGTATTTGAGCGGTTCCGGGATGCCTCCCAGGCGCAGGTACTCGCCCAGGTAACCCTGTAAGCGCGCCCCGTCCACCGTGGTTAGGCGGGTCAGGTCAGGCACGGCGTAACCCCGAAAACGCAGGAATTCGGCGAACGAGAAGGGGAAGAGCTCCACCGGCACGTAGCGGCCGGTCAGACGACTGCCCAGCTCGCGGCTGAGCAGTGAAGCGTTCGAGCCGGTGATGTAGAACTTCAATCCCTGCTCCATGAAACGGCGCACAAAGTGCTCCCAGCCTGGCACACTCTGGATCTCGTCTATCACAAAAATGCCGCGCTCGCCAAACAACTCGACCAACAGCCCATACAGGTCGTTGGCGTCGCCGGCTCCGAACCCCAGGAAGCGCTCATCCTCGAAGTTGACGTAGTAGAACTTGTCCTCGCCCAGGCGGTGGGCCAGCTGCGCCAGCAGGGTTGACTTGCCAGCCCGCCGCAGCCCAGAAATGATCACCGCATGCGACAGCGGAGCCGCGCGCTCAAGCTCACCTAACTGCGCCCGTTCGATGCCGGTGTCGCGGCGCCAGAAAGCCTGGAACTGTTCCAGCAGCATGGCCCGAGCCTGGTTTCTGGACCACCTGTTTATCCAGCGGTTGTCATTCATACTGCAATCATACACCAAAATGATTTCATCGATAATGAAATCATTACCTGTGTCAGACCGGCTGGCGGTTTACTTGCCGCGGCGTCTCCTGGATGGCGCGGAAGTCGGCGCGGATCTGCGACAGTTCACCCTCGCTGATCGGGTGGTCGCCGTAGTGAACGCGCATGTAGGCCCGAGTCAGGCGCTGCAGAGCGACGTCCTGACCGGGCAAGGCCTGGTTCAGGATGGGCAGGTATTCATCCGGGGAGAGGGTTTTGTCCCAATTGACGGCTGGCAGGAGAAAGTTAACCGGCTGCTGACAAAGTGCCAAGATACTCGTCCAAACTGGCCTTCATACGCAGGAAGACGCTCTCGACGTTAGTCATGCCTTCGGCCATTCGATTCCAATCCACTTGAAAACCGTAACTGTGAAAGACCACCTGGCGGAAACGCCGATACGGAGCCAAGTCGGCGGCCAATGACTGATCAAACAACACAGGAAGCGGTGGATGGCCTGGCAAGCAAAATTGCTGAAACAACTCGATGTGCCAGGTGTCACCGGTTGGGATCAGTACGAAATGATAGACACAAATACGCTTGAGAATGTTCTCGACACCGCCATAGAACTGGGCTAGAAACGCTGCCGCAGCGGTTTTCTCGCGGACAGTTGGTGAGCGATTGGCCACATCGCGTTCCAGGGCCATCAGCTCGACCAGAGTCATCTCGATGGCCTGTATTTCGAGCATTACCTCTTCACGTAAATTGCTCAGCGTCACAGTAAAATTTTGCCTCTACGCTCAATAAGTCGGGTAAAGGGAGTAGCTGGCGTGAGGGGCACCAAGTCAAGAGGAATACGGAGTTCCTCTTCCAAGCGCGCTCCCAGTTCGTACAGTCTCCAGCCAACGACTCCGTCGCATGCCAGATCTAGATCCCTGGCTTGTTGCGGCTTCAAGAGGGCGCTCCCGAAGAGAATCAACCGTGTTGCACCATAGGCTTTCGCCAGAGCTATTGCCCTATCCAAATGTGCCTGATTGACGCCCATGGTTTCCTTCCTCAGCTATAAAGACAAATTGAGACGACGGTTTCTGAAACCAATCATGCCACAGCTTGATGTATCTGTCAACAGGTTGACATTCTGGTTCCAGGTCATTACCTGTGTCAGACCGGCTGGCGGCTTGCTTGCCGCGGCGTTTCCTGGATGGCGCGGAAGTCGGCGCGGAGCTGCGCCAGTTCACCCTCGCTGATCGGGTGATCGCCATAGTGAACGCGCATGTAGGCCAGGGTCAGGCGCTGCAGGGCGACGTCCTGGGAGGGGAAGGCCTGGTAGAGAACAGGTAGGTATTCATCGGGAGCCACGGCCGGCGGCCGGGCAAAGCCGCGCTGCCGCGCCAGGCGGGTCAGGTTGGCGTAGAGGTTCTGCACGGAGATGGCGGCCAGGAGCTGGCTGCCCAGTCCATAGCGGCGCACCAGGCGCGCCAGGTTGCGCAGCCGCCGCCAGCCGCGGCGCAGGCTGTTGCCGCCAAAGGTTAAATCTTCACGCGTGGCATCTTCAGTCTGATCGGCGGCGCGCGATCGGCGTACGCGCCCGAGCATCAGCAGGACGAAGATGATCATCAGACCCAAGACCACCAGCACCAGCGTGTAGCGAGCGGCCACCCAGATCCAGGGGGGAATGGGGTCGGCGGTGGGCTGCGTCGTTACCTGGGTATCCAGGCTGGCCGCCTGCATCTTTTGTAGGACGTTGTCCAGCGCGGTGAGCAGCGACGAATTGCGAAAGAGGCCAACCAGGCGCTCGAACAGCCATTCCAGGATCGGCGCCAGCACCGCAAAGAGTGCATCGAGCACGAAGCTGAGAATGCGGCCCAGAACGACCCACAGCGGCCCCAGCCAGCGGACCAGGGCCAGGATGCCCTGGGGCGTGACCACCGCGGCCAGGAGCGCAGTGGCGCCCAGGGTGACGCCGATCATCGCCAGGAGCTGCGCCAGGCGGCCCGCGGGCATCAACACACCGGCGCTGTCGTACCCTCGCACCGCCTGTTGGTCAACCCGGGTGAGGGCCACGGCGGTCAGACCGAGGAAGAAGTAAAGCCACACGAACTGCACGGCAGTCAGCGCCTGGGGTGCGACGCCGGCCAGCAAACCGCCGCCGACGATCAGCAGCAAAATGCCCAGGCGAAAGGCAACGCCGACACTGAAGAAACCGAGGTCACGATTGGACGCGCTGGCCGCGCGCTGCCATAGGAAGAGCATGACCACGAAGAAGAACAACTCCGGCCGCAGGCCGCGCTGAAAGTTGAAGATGGCGTCCGCGGTGTTGCGCAGCCAGGCCGCGTCGGTCAACAGGGCACGGCTGTAAAGACCAAAGCGGATCGCCAGCAACGTGGTCAGTAGCAGCAGGCCCAGCACGCTGAGCTCGAACTGCGGCGATTCCAGATCGCGGCGCTGCAAGAGATCGAGCGCCAGCATGAGCAGTAAAAGGATGGCCCAGAGCACGGCAAAAAGCGCCAGAGGATGGGGGATGGGCAGCGCCAGATCTGCGCGCCACACACGCCGCGCCATCAACAGAAGCAGCAGCAGCGGCGTCAGCCAGGCCATCTCCATCCCAGCCAGGCAAATGAATATCAAGCGATGCCGGCGATTACTCAGCAGCACGATCCTTCTCCAATCCCTGGTCTCCGGTTTCCGATCTCCTCACAATCCTCCCGCCTCCGCTTCCTGCACCAGCGTGGGGGTCAACAGGTCATCCACCAGGTGCGGCAGGTGATAAATCATGATACCGGGCAGCAGGGCGGCCGGCGGCTCCTCGGCCAGGGTGAAGAGGACGACACGGCGGCCCGCGTGGGCCAGGTCGAGCAAGGCGGCCAGCAGGGCCTCATGCGCGATGGCCGTCACCAACACGAGGGTAGCGCCCCACGGGGCGCGCGGCGCCTCACGCAGGAGCATCTCTTCAATCGGGCCGGTGGCGAAGTTGGTGACCGCGGCCAGCAGTTCCAGGATGTGCAGCAGTTGGTCGGGGCTGCGGCCGGGCAGCACGCGGATCGGCTGGTCACTGTTGGGCAGCGCGCCGTTGGCGATCAAGCCTACAGGCAGGCGCTGCTCTGCGGCCAGCGCGGCCAGGGTGCCGGCCACGCTGACGACGCGTTCCAGCAGCTCCGGGATGTAGCCATGCCAATGACGCACCAGCGTTGCTACGTTGAGAAAGATCAGCACCTGGGCTTCGGCGCTCGGCTCAAAGGCCCGACTGAGCAGCTGCTGCTGACGGGCGGTGGCCTTCCAGTGCACGTGGTGCAGAGAATCGGCCGGCTGCCAGGCGCGAATGCCGACCGTGCGCAGCGGATCCTCAAACAGGCGCCCGCGCGTGCCCTGGCTGCCGAATGGATTTTTGCGCGGCAGGCGCAAATCGGCCGCGCGGTAGAGGTGCGGATAGACAATCAGGCGTTGGCGTTCCATCAGGGTGGCGCGGCGGC
>CAZEPA010000201.1:0-7384 GCA_964513955.1 uncultured Anaerolineae bacterium
TCTTGTCCGATGCGCTGGAGTCGTTGGTCAACCTGGCGGCCGCCCTGATGGCGCTGGCGATGTTGACGGTGGCCGCCCGGCCGCCCGACGAGGATCATGTCTATGGGCATGACAAGGCCGAGTATTTCAGCAGCGGCGTGGAAGGCGCGCTGATCCTGGTGGCGGCGATCAGCATCGGCGTTGCGGCATGGAATCGCCTCCTGCACCCACAGCCGTTGGAAGCGGTTGGCCTGGGACTGGGCATTTCCATCCTGGCCTCGCTCATCAACCTGGGCGTGGCCCTGGTGCTGCGACGCGCAGGCCAGCGCTTCGGCTCGATCACGCTGGAGGCGGATTCGCAGCATTTGATGACCGATGTCTGGACCTCGGTCGGAGTGGTGGCCGGCATCGGCGCTGTGGCTTTAACCGGCTGGGAGCGTCTGGATCCGCTGATCGCGATCGCCGTTGCGCTCAACATCGTTTGGTCGGGCGTGCAGCTTGTACGCCGCTCGGCGCTTGGCCTGCTAGATACGGCATGGCCCGTCCCTGAACGCGGCATTGTGACCAATATCCTGGATAAGTATCGAGCTCATGGTCTGCAGTTCCATGCCTTGCGCACTCGCCAATCGGCCTCGCGGCGCTTCATGTCGGTTCACATCCTGGTGCCTGGCGAGTGGACGGTGCAGCAAGGGCATCAACTGCTGGAGCAGATCGAACGCGAGGTACGCGACGCGTTGACGGGCGTCACCATCGTAACGCACCTGGAGCCATTGGAAGACCCCGTGTCTTGGGAAGACACGCAGCTTGATCGCGAGGCGACGGCAGAGGCTCTGCCCGCGGTCAGCGCAGATACGCCCGCGTCGCCTGTGTCGTAGGGCAAGAGATCAGGCGTGCTCCGCGAGCGACGCCGCGTAGTCTGTCTCCGCGACGAACTCGCCGCCTGTTACCTCCTGGCTTAGCAGACGGCGGCCCGCGTCGAAGGTCAGGGTCATTTCCAGGCGAGCAAAGCAGCGGCGCGCGCCCCCAACCAGCGTCTTTCGTACGACGTACTGTCCATCGTCATCTTCGCTTGGATCATTGCGCATGTCCACCCGCACCCTGATCACCTCGCCGCAGCGCTGGCAGCGCACGTAGAACCAGGCGCTGGCATCCTCTGGCTTGCGATCGCCGCCGCCTGCGAAGACGGATTTGAGCGTATCGAGAAATCCCATCTAGGTCCCCTTGTCGTTCTTGCCGGCCGCCGGGCGCAGTATCTCCCGCAAGCCAGCGTGATACGTTCAGACTGCGCCGCGCAGCATATCCAACAGACGCCCCAGGACACGCTCGCCGTCGGCGCGCAGGCCGTTATGGTCATATTCATTGGTCACCCACAGCTTGAGCCCGCGCACCGTGCGCGCCGTCTCCTCAGCAAACGCCATTTCGACATACATGTCATCGTAGTAAGACAGGGCCGCAATCGGCACGCGGTTGGCTCTCAGAACGTCCACCTCATACAGCCGCGGCCAGCCGTCGTATGCGGCCAGGATTTCGGCCGCGCCTTGCAGCGGCCGCAAGTAGGCATAATCTTCGAACATCCACGGGAAAACCATTTCGCCCATGAAGTAGACCGGCGCCTGGCCGTTCGCGGCGGCGCGCAGGTCAAACGCTGGGAATTCGGCTTGCACGCGCGCCGCCGACCAGTTTGCAGCCGCGCCTTGACAGTAAATCGGTTCGTGCAGCATGGCATAGATGGGGTTGGTTTCGAAAGGCTGCAGGGACTCGAGCGCGCGCAAAAAAACAAAGTTGATTTCCGGGCCGTGGGGGCCGGCGACAAAGGCATTTTCCAGCAGGTAATGCACCTCTTCGAAGCCATTGCTGGCGCCAAAGCCCATCCCCACCTGCTGAAAACGGCGCGCCGTCAGGCGTCCGCCGCCCGGCAACCGGACATCGTGCGTCAGCAGGTAATCTACGATACGTTGGCCGCGCGCCACATCCTGCGGATAGCGCTCGTAGAAGCGCTGATTTCTGCCAAGCACGCGGCGGTAGGTCGCGCGATAGACATCATCCACCGGGCGGGTGAGGGAGGCCAGGCCGCCGGTGATGAGCGCGGCGGCCAGGCCGTGGGGCGCCAGTGACAGATAAGTCAACAGGCAGAAACCGCCAAAGCTTTGCCCCAGCGCGGTCCACGGCGTGTCCGCGCCGACGAGAGCCTGGCGAATCAACTCCGCATCGCGCACGATGGCGTCAGCGCGAAAGTTTTTCAGATAATCAGCCTGGGCCTGGGGCGACGGCAGGCGCGCCAGGGTCTGAAACGTAAGCGGCGTGCTGCGACCGGTGCCGCGTTGGTCGAGCAAGAGGACTCGGTAATCTTGCAGCGCCCGTTTCAGCCAACCACTGTTGCTGTCAGGTCGAGGCGAGGCATAGCCTGGGCCGCCCTGAAAGAAGATGAGCCAGGGCAGGTTCGCATTCGTCTTGTCAACGGCAACGACTTCGCGCGCGAAAACGCTGATCTGCTCGCCCTGCGGCTGCGCATGGTCCAGCGGCGCCCTGAACTCATGGTCAGTTAAGGCGAGGCCTGGCAACTGATAACTGGTTGAAATCATGTGATGAATCCTTGATACTAGGGAGAAACTGCTCATCGGACAAGACCATTTTGTAACAGAATGCTTGCAGGTATTGTACCACGGCACGACGTGTGTTACAATCATTCTCAAGCGTGTGCAAAAATCTATACAAGAACTGGATGGAAAGATGACCCAAACATCACGAACGCCGGGCATTGATCCGGCACATGATTATCTCCGTTATGATCAGCAGCCGCTCCATGCCATCTTCAGCCCGCAAACGGTTGCGTTGATTGGCGCCACCGAAAAAGTGGGCAGTGTGGGGCGCACCATTCTTTGGAATCTGATCAGCAGCCCCTTCGGGGGCACCATCTTCCCCATCAACCCCAAACGGCCCAACGTGTTGGGCATCAAGGCATATCCGAGCATCCGTGAGGTGCCTGACCCGATTGACCTGGCGGTCATCGTGACGCCTGCGCCTACCGTGCCCGACATCATCGGCGAGTGCGTTGAATCTGGCGTGCGCGGCGCGATTATCATCTCAGCCGGCTTCAAGGAGACCGGCCCGGAGGGTGTTGCACTGGAGACGCAGATCATGGCGCAGGCGCGCAACAAGATGCGCATCATCGGCCCCAACTGCCTGGGCGTGATGAACTGCCTCAGCGGCATGAACGCCACCTTTGCCAACGCCATCGCACGACCTGGCAAGGTTGGCTTCATCAGTCAAAGCGGCGCGCTGTGCACGGCTGTGCTTGACTGGAGCTTCAAGCAAAATGTGGGTTTCACCGCTTTTGTCTCCATTGGCTCCATGTTGGATGTCGGCTGGGGCGATTTGATCCATTACCTGGGCGATGATCCACGCACCGAGAGCATTGTCATCTACATGGAAACGATCGGCGATGCACGTGCGTTTCTCTCCGCCGCGCGTGAAATCGCACTCACCAAGCCGATTATCGTCATCAAGCCGGGGCGCACCGAAGGCGCGGCCAAGGCGGCCGCTTCCCATACCGGTTCCTTGACTGGCAGCGACGAGGTGCTCGAATCGGCTTTCCGGCGCAGCGGCGTCCTCCGGGTGAACAGCATCTCCGATCTATTTTACATGTCCGAGGTGCTCTCCAAGCAGCCGCGCCCCACTGGTGGGCGATTGACGATTGTCACCAACGCCGGCGGGCCAGGCGTGCTGGCGACCGATGCGCTGCTCATGGGCGGCGGCGAGCTGGCCGAGCTATCGCAGGCCACACACGAGGAACTGAACAAGATCCTGCCGTCTGCGTGGAGTCACAACAATCCGGTGGATGTGCTGGGCGATGCCAGCCCGGAGCGATATGCGCAGGCGCTCGAAATTGCGGCGCGCGACGCCAACAGCGATGGGCTGCTCGTCATTCTGACGCCTCAGGCCATGACGGATGCCACGCGCACGGCTGAGGCGCTCGTGCCGTTTGCCCAGACAACGGGTAAGCCGGTGCTGGCCAGTTGGATGGGGGGTTCGGACGTGGAGAAGGGAGAGGCGATCCTCAACCAGGGCACGATCCCAACCTTCAACTACCCCGACACCGCGACGCGGATGTTCAACTACATGTGGCGTTACAGCTACAACCTGCGCGGCCTCTATGAAACGCCTGTGCTGCGCAGCGATGTGGAGACCGGGGGCCAAAATCGCGCCCACGCGGCGCAGTTGGTGGATGCCGTGCGCGCATCTGGCCGCACGATCATGACCGAGACCGAGTCCAAGCAGCTGCTGGCGCTGTACGATATCCCGATCGTGCCGACGGAAATTGCGACCAACGAGGCGGACGCCGTGGCCTGGGCCGACAAGTTCGGCTACCCCGTCGTGCTGAAGATTTACTCGGAGACAATCACACACAAGACCGACGTCGGCGGTGTGCGTCTCAACCTGCAAAATGCAGACGATGTGGGTTACGCGTATCGGGCCATCGAACGGGCGGTGCGTGAACGGGTGGGCGCTGAGCACTTCCAGGGCGTCACCGTGCAGCCAATGATCAATTTGGAAGGCGCGTATGAACTCATCATCGGTTCAAGCGTAGACCCGCAGTTTGGCCCGGTGCTGCTCTTCGGCGCGGGCGGGCCGCTGGTAGAAGTGTTCAAAGACCGATCGCTAGGACTGCCGCCCCTCAACACCACGCTGGCGCGGCGCATGGTCGAACAGACCGTGATCAGCCGGGCGCTGAAGGGGGTGCGCGGGCGCAAGGCCGTGGACATGGCCGCGCTGGAGCAGATCCTGGTCAATTTCAGCCAGTTGATTGTGGAGCAGCCCTGGATCAAGGAGCTCGACATCAACCCGCTGCTGGCGATGGAGCCGAGGGCGGATGGGCGCGCCTCTCTGATCGCGCTGGACGCGCGCGTGGTGGTCTACGGCGCCGACGTGCCGGCCTCGGCGCTTCCGCGGCTGGCTGTGCGCCCTTATCCGAGCCAGTACGTAGCCTGGTGGACGTTGAAAAACGGCCAAAAGGCCATCATCCGGCCCATTCGGCCGGAAGACGAGCCGATGCTGGTGAAATTTCACCAATCGCTGTCAGAGAGCAGCGTCAATATGCGCTACCTCAGCCCCATGCTGTTGGGCGAACGGGTGGCGCACGAACGCCTCTCACGCCTATGCTTCATTGATTACGATCGTGAGATGGCGTTGGTGGCGCGCGGCGAAGATCCGGACACGGGCGAGCGGGCCATCTTTGGCGTCGCGCGCCTGCAGAAGGTGTTTGGTTCGGACGCAGGCAGCTTCAATCTCTTGATCCACGACCGCTACCAGGGGCAGGGCTTGGGCAAGGAACTGCTGCAGCGTTTGATCGAGGTGGGTCGGGCCGAGGGCTTGGGCCGCATCCAGGCCGAGTTTGCACCGAGCAACTACTTGATGCGCAGCATCAGCCAGAAGCTTGGCTTCACGCTGACCGAGACGCCGGGAGATGCGATCGTGAAGGCGGAATTGATCCTCTAGCCAGTATTACCATCCGCTGGATTGTGCCCACCGGCAATCCAGCGGATGGCGATACGGGCCGGCAATCCAGCGTGAATGTGACACAATCCGCCGGAGGGTGCGCCCTGTTTCCACTCAAACCCGGTCCTCGCGGCAGCAGCCAATCAAACCTGGTCATGGCGGAAGCAGCTGACCACATGGTCGTTGACCATGCCAGTTGCCTGCATAAACGCGTAGCAGATCGTGGAGCCGACGAACTTGAAACCGCGCCGCTGCAGATCTTTGCTCATTGCATCCGAGATGGGTGTGTGCGTTGGCAGATCGCGCAGATCTTGCCAGGCATTGCGCACGGGTTGACCGCTCACGAATTGCCAGATATAGGCGTCGAAACTGCCGAATTCCCCTTGCAGCGCCAGGAAGGCCTGGGCGTTGTGGATGGCGGCGGCGATTTTGAGCCGGTTGCGCACAATGCCCGGGTTGGCTAAGAGCGCGGCCACGTCGCTGGCATCGTAGGCGGCTATTTTAGTCGCATCGAAGCCCGCGAAGGCCAGCCGGAAGTTGGCCCGCTTGTTCAGGATGGTTGACCAACTCAACCCCGCCTGCATACCTTCCAGGATCAGCATCTCGAAGAGCCGGCCGTCGTCATGCAGCGGCACGCCCCATTCCTCATCGTGATAAGCCAGATAGAGCGGGTTGGACGTCGCCGCCCATGCGCAACGTGTGAGCATCGGTTCTCCTTTGTCTTGTCGCCTGGCGCCATGTGGATCAATTCCCCAAGGCGCGCGCATGTCGTGGGCGAATACGCTGCCCATAAAGAACAACCAACAGGCGCGGACTTGCGTTTGCGGCTTGTTCGGCGCTCAGTGGGCGCCGGCGATCGCAACCTAGTTCCGGGCTGCCTGAGCAAGCGCTGCGCTGAAGGACAATCGCACGAAGCCCCCGACCGTTTGAGGAAATGCAAACGGATGGAGTAGAATCGGTTGAAGGATGCCAATGGCTGATCGTACGGACCAGGAGGCCAGATGACAATGATGGATGAGACGACAATGGCCTGGCTGCTGGCGGGAGACCCTGCCATTCGCTGGCAAACCGGCCGTGACTTGTTGGATGAATCGCCGACCGGCTGGGAGGCTGACCGGGCGCAGGTTGCGCTGACCGGCTGGGGCGCGCGGCTGCTGGCTCACCAAGACCCGACCGGCACGTGGGGCGGCGGGCTGTACTCCCCCAAGTGGATTTCGACCACGTACACCTTGTTGACGCTGCGTCACCTGGGTCTGCCGCCGGACAACGCGCAGGCGCAGGCTGGCTGTGCGCTGCTGCTGGACAAAGGTTTTTATCACGATGGCGGCATCAACTTCTTCAAGTCGTACAAGTACAGCGAAACGTGCGTCACCGGCATGGTGTTGGCGCTGCTCAGCTACTTTCGTTGTCTGGATGACCGCGTGCCGCAGATCGTCACACATCTGCTCGGCCAACAGATGGACGACGGCGGCTGGAACTGCCAACGGCCGCACGGCGCCACGCACGGCTCGTTCCACACCACGCTGTCGGCGCTGGAAGGCTTACACGAGTATGCACTGCTTGTCCCATCCGACACGGGTAGATTGCAGGAAGCTGTGGCGGGGGCGCACGAGTTTTTGCTACGGCATCGTCTCTACCGCTCGCACCGCACAGGCAAAGTGGCTGATCCGGCCCTGGCGCGCATCTATTTTCCGCCGCGCTGGCGCTACGATTTTCTGCGCAGCCTCGATTACTTCCAGTGGGTTAACGCGCCCGCCGATGAGCGCATGACGGATGCCATTGATCTCCTCCTGAGCAAACGCACCGCCGATGGCCGCTGGAAGCAGGGACAAAATTGGGCTGGCCGCGTGTTCTTCGAAATGGATGCCGTGGGTCAGCCCGGCCGCTGGAACACCCTGCGCGCCCTGCG
>CAZEPA010000202.1:0-7378 GCA_964513955.1 uncultured Anaerolineae bacterium
ATCGCACCGGCGGCACCTTTCTCCACACCAGTCGCACCAACCCGGCCAGGGTGAGCAACGGCGATGTGCCGGCGTTCTTGCGCGATGCTCATTATGACCCGGCCGCCGATACCAAACATGACTTCACGCCGCACGTCTTGTCCAACCTGGAGAAGCTGGGCATTGACGCGCTGATTCCGATTGGCGGCGATGACACCCTGAGCTATGCAGAGCGCCTGCACCGCGAAGGGTTTCCGGTGGTGGCGATTCCAAAAACGATGGACAACGACGTTTACGGCACCGACTATTGCATTGGCTTTTCGACCGCCGTCACGCGCAGCGTCAATTTCATTCACAACCTGCGCACCAGCGCCGGTTCGCACGAGCGTATTGCCGTGGTCGAACTGTTTGGCCGCAATTCGGGTGAGACATCCCTGATCTCCGCCTATTTGGCCGGCGTGGATCGCACGTTGATTTCCGAGGTGCCGTTTGATATCAAGCGGCTGGCGCAGATGGTCGTGGCGGACAAGGCGGCCAACCCAAGCAACTACGCCATGGTCACCATCTCCGAAGGCGCCTCGATGCTCGGCGGTGAGATAGTTGAGTACGGACAGGAAGATGCCTACGGTCATCGCAAGCTAGGCGGCATCGGCGAGAAGACGGCCGAGGCCCTGCAGGCGCTGACCGGTTCCCACATGATCTATCAGCCCCTATCGTACCTCATGCGCTCTGGCGCGCCCGATTCGCTCGACTTGATGGTCGCCTTCAACTATGCCAACATGGCCATGGACCTGGTGGCTGAGGGCATGTCCGGACGCATGGTGGCTTTGCAAGGCGGCACCTACACGCACATTCCCATCAGCACGATTATGCAGGGCAAGAAGCGCGTGGATGTGGATGAACTGTATGACACCAGCGAGTATCGTCCCAAGGTGCGCCATGTCCTGGGCAAGCCGATGTTCCTATACTAGACGTGACCTTTAGTTTCAAGAACGCGTCGCTGATCTAATCAATCAAAGCCCCGATTTCTTGTCCAAGAATACAGCACAAAGCCCACGCGCCGCAGATGATGCGATTGGAAATATCGATTGGGGGGCGAATCGGTCGTTTTGAACAGATACGGGCATTTTGGCAAGCCAAGAAGGAAGAATGATTAGCAATGACAATTGACTTCTTTTCCAAACTGACGGCTGCGGCCCGCAAGAACGATTCTCTGCTCTGTGTGGGCCTCGACCCCACGCCGGAAGCGGCGCCGACCGCGTTTCGCCAGGCCGCAAACCCGACCCTGGCCTGGAATCAAGCCGTGATCGAGGCCACGGCCGACTTGGTGTGCGCGTATAAGCCCAACATTGCCTTCTATGAGGCGCTGGATGATGGCCTGGAGACCCTCAAGGCCACGCTGCGTCTGATCCCGCCGGAGATTCCGGTCATTCTAGACGCCAAGCGCGGCGACATCGGCTCCACGGCGTCTGCTTACGCCCGCGTGATCTTCGAGCAGCTGGCTGTGGATGCCGTCACGCTCAGTCCCTATCTGGGCGCCGACAGCGTGGCCCCGTTTGCCGAGTACGCGGACCGCGGGCTGTTCATCCTCTGCCACACCTCCAATCCAGGCGCGGCCGCCATCCAGGAACTGCCGACAGGAAGCGGTGCGCCGCTCTATCTACAGATCGCACAGCAGGCGCTGACCTGGTCAAAACACCCGCACATCGGGCTGGTCGTGGGCGCGACGTTCCCAGAGGCGTTGACGGCCGTCCGTCGGATCGCGCCGCACGCCTGGTTCCTGGTTCCTGGTGTGGGCACGCAAGGCGGCGATCTGGCCGCGGCCGTGCAGGCCGCCACCCGCCCCGATGGCCTGGGGGCCATCATCAACGTCAGTCGCGCAGTGGCCGGCGCGCCGGACCCGCGCCAGGCGGCGATGACGCTACGCGCGGCCATCAACGCGGCCCGCACGGCCATGCCAACGGCTGCGGCCAATCCCGCCGTTCCGGCCACGGCCGTTGCCCATTCACCCCTCCTCACGGGGCTTTATCAGCTTGGCGCCATCCGTTTCGGCCAGTTCACCCTGGCGAGCGGCCTGCCTTCGCCGCTGTATATTGACCTGCGTCTGTTGGTCAGCGACCCCGCGCTCCTGCGGCAGGCCGCGGCCGCCTACGCCGCCGCTTTGGCGGGCCTGTCCTACGATCGCCTGGCCGGTGTACCTTACGCCGCGCTGCCGATCGGCGCTGCGTTGAGCCTGCACGTGGACAAGCCGCTGCTCTACCCGCGTAAAGAGGTCAAGGCGTATGGCCTGGGCAAGGCCATCGAGGGCGCGTGGCAGCCGGGCGAGCGCGTCGTCGTGGTGGAGGACTTGGTGACCAGCGGCGGCAGCACCCTGAAGACGGTGGAACTGCTGCGCGCGGCCGGCCTGGTGGTTGAAGAGGTGGTGGTATTGATTGATCGCGAGCAAGGCGCCCGCGCCGCGCTGGCCGCGGCCGGCCTCCGCTTGCACGCTGTCTTCACCTTGAACGAGGTGTTGGACACCTTATACCGGGATGGTTTGGTGGACGAAACGGTTTTGAGAACGGTAAAGGCCTACCTTGCGCAGCAGGAAGCCGTATGAGCCGCCTCATTTTCACCGCGGGGGCGGTTTCTGGTCGCCGTCTTGGCCGGCTGCCCCTGTCAAAGCCACAAGAGCGAGTTTGACGCATGGACGCTCCTGACCTGACCACTGATTTCTGCGGAGTCACGCTGCCCAACCCGATCGTCCTGGCCTCGGGCATTCTGGGCACCAGCGCGGCGCTGATGGCGCGCGTGGCTGCGGGCGGCGCGGGCGCCGTGACGGCCAAGTCGTGCAGTCTGGCGCCGCGGGCTGGTCATCCTAACCCCACGGTGCTTGACTGGGGCGCCGGCTTCATCAATGCCGTAGGCCTGGCCAATCCGGGCCTGGAAGAGGAAATTGCCATTCTGCACGAGACGCGGCAGCGCCTGCAGCAGGTCGGGCAGGGCGTGCGCGTGATTGCCTCCATTTTTGGCACGGCGGTGGAGGATTACGCGCGGCTGGCTGAGCAGATCAGCGCCGCGCAGCCCGACTTCCTGGAAGTGAACATCTCGTGCCCGAATGTGCACGATGAGCTGGCGCGGCCTTTCGCCGCCAGTTGCCCGGCGGCCGCCGCAGTGACACGCGCAGTCAAGAGAGCTACCACCGTGCCCGTAATCATCAAGCTCTCGCCAAACGTGGCGGACATCGCGGAGATTGCGCGCGCGGTGGAGGACGCAGGCGCCGACGCCATCGCAGCGATCAACACCGTCGCCGGGATGGTCATAGACATCCGCGCGCGTCGCCCCATTCTGGCCAACCGCGAGGGCGGCCTAAGCGGCCCCGCCATCAAGCCGGTGGCCGTGCGCTGCATCTACCAATGCTACCAGGCGGTGAAAATTCCAATCTTGGGCATCGGCGGCGTTAGCAGCGGCGAGGATGCGGCCGAGCTGTTGATGGCCGGCGCGACGCTGGTTGGCGTGGGGTCAGCCGTACACAGCCGCGGCGTGGCAGCCCTGGGTCAGGTGCGCGACGAGTTGGTGCAGTTTATGGCCGCTGAGGGCTATGCCCGCGCCGCTGACCTGGTCGGCCTGGCGCACAGGCCCCATGAGCCGAACCTTTTGAGGGCAAGCTAGGCCATGATTCACTACGCCGCTCGCATCACGGAGATCGTTGAGGAAAACTATCGCGTCAAGACCTTCACGCTTGACTTGACCCTGCCAACAGCGCGGCCGGGCCAATTTGCGATGGTATGGCAGCCCAATGTGAACGAACGTCCGCTGAGTCTGCTGGATGGAAGCCCGCTGCGCTTTACGGTGGCGCGCGTGGGCGAGTTCACCACCGCCTTGCACAATCTGCATGTGGGCGACCGGTTGTGGGTGCGCGGGCCACTGGGCAACGGCTTCACGGTGCGCGGCCGGCGCCTGCTGCTGGTCGGCGGCGGCTACGGCGTGGCGCCTATGCACTACCTGGCGCGCGCAGCGCTGACCACGGGCGCGCAGGTCAGTGTGGTCATCGGCGCGCGCACGGCCGCCGACTTGCTCTTCGTAGATCATTTTGGCGCGCTGGGCTGCGCCGTTGTCACCACCACCGACGACGGCTCGGCGGGCCTGGCGGGCTTTGTCACTGCCGGTGTTGAGCGCCTGCTCGCGACCACAAGCGCGCCCTTCGACCAGCTTTACGCCTGTGGGCCTGGCCCGATGCTGGCAGCCCTGGAACGCCTGGCGGTCCAGCATCATCTGCCCAGCCAGCTGAGTTGGGAGAACAAGATGCGCTGCGGCATCGGCATCTGCGGTACGTGCGAGAAAGAAGGTTGGTTGGTGTGCAGCGAAGGGCCGGTGCGCCTCTGCGCCTAAAGCCCGGCCACTGCGCCACGCACCGCCGCGGCCACCGCATCCACCTGCGCGTCGGTCATCTCTGGGTAGAGGGGCAACGAGAGGATTTCCTGCGCGACTTGTTCCGTGATCGGCAGTGCGCCTGGGGCAGCCAGGCGCCGGTAGGCCGGCTGCAAATGAATGGGTACCGGGTAGTGAATCAGCGCGCCGATGTCTGCGCTTTGCAGCGCCGCCTGCAAGTCGTCTCGCCGCGGGTGTCGAATCACGTAGAGATGATAAACATGGCTGCGGTTGCTGGCCCGCCTGGGCGTGACGACGTTGCTGTCTGCCAGTTGCCGATCGTAGCGCGCCGCCAGCGCCTGACGCCGTTCATTCCAGGCTTGCACGTGCGGCAACTTCACGCGCAGCAGCGCGGCCTGGAGCTCGTCCAGGCGGCTGTTGAGACCATGCTCCTGGCTGATGTAGCGCGCGCCCGCGCGCCAGCCGTACTCGCGCAGGCTGCGCACATGGCCCGCTAACGACGCGTCTGCGCTGACCACCATTCCACCGTCGCCCGCGGCGCCCAGGTTCTTCGTGGGATAGAAACTGAAGCAGCCCAGATCGCCCCACGTCCCGGCCGGGCGATCTTGGTAGCGGGCGCCGGCCGCTTGGGCGCAGTCTTCGATCACCTGCAGGTTGTGCCGCCGGGCAAAGGCCAGGATCGGCGCCAGGTCGGCCGCTTGACCGTACAGGTGTACCGGGATGATGGCTTTTGTGCGTGGCGTCAGGGCTGCGGCCAGGCGAGCAGGATCGAGCGTAAACGTGTCTGCTTCGATGTCCACCAGCACCGGACGCGCGCCGCAGGCCACGATGGCTGCCACGGTGGCGACGGCAGTGTGCGCCACGGTGATGACCTCATCGCCTGGCCCACAGCCGCAGGCGAGCAAAGCCAGGTGCAGGGCATCGGTGCCGGAGTTGACGCCGACGGCGTGGCTTGGCCCGGGCAGTCCCAGCCAGGCCGCAAACTCAGCCTCGAACGCGGCCACCTCAGGCCCCAGAATGTACCAGCCCGAACGCAGCACGCGCAAGGCTGCGGCTTCCAAATCAGCCGCCAGTGCCGCGTGCTGCGCCTTCAAGTCGTTGAACGGGATTCCCATGCTTATCACCTCTACCAGTAATGGCTCCCGTGCTGTTCATAGTAGTCAACCATGCGGCGCAGTCCTTCACGCAGGGGAACCGTGGGCCGCCAGCCTAACGCAGCTTCGATCTTGCTGTAGCTGGAAAAGACATCGCCAATGTCAATCTTCTTTCGATCCGCGGGCCAGGGCACCAGGCGCACGCTCCCGCGTCCGGTGATTTCCACCAACGTCTGCGCCAGGTCGCCCAGGGCCACCGGTTCCAGCCCGCCCAGGTTGAAAACCTGACCCGCGGCCGCCGGATCCGCGCCGGCCAGCAAGAAGGCTTCGACCACATCATCCACGTAGGTCAGGTCGCGGCGCTGGCGGCCGTCGCCGTAGACCTGAATTTCGCGGCCTTCCAGCGCCAGGCGCACGAACCAGGCTACGAAACCTTGCCGATTATGGCGCAGGAGCTGGCGCGGGCCATACGTGTTGGTGAGGCGCAGCGAACTGGCCGTCAGTCCGTAAACCTGGTGATAGATGATGTGATACCACTCGCCGGCCAGCTTGTTCACCCCGTTGACATCGGTCGGGTGCTGCAAATGCCGTTCGTCCAAGGGCAGATAATCGGGTTTGCCGTACTGCTGGCGCGTGCCCGCGTAGACAACCCTGATCGCTGGATTGTGCAGGCGGCAGGCTTCTAGAATACTCAACTGGCTGCGCGTGTTGATCTCCAGGTCGGTGAACGGATCGCTCATCGAGTCGAGATGGCTGACCTGACCGGCCAGGTTGAAGAGAAAATCGTGCCCCGGCACGAGCGCGTTCATGGCGTGGGCATCGCGCACATCGGCCAGGTTGACATGCACCCGTTGGCGCACCGGCTCGATATTGAACCAGTTGCCGCCGTAGGCCGGGATCAGCGAATCTACCAGGGTGACGTCCGCGCCCAGGTCCACCAGGCGTATGGCCAGGTTGGAGCCGATGAAGCCCAGGCCGCCGGTAATGAGGACACGCGCGCCGTTGTAACGCCGGGCCATTTCTGGCTGATTGGCCACGGCTGATTGGCTGTGGATGGTCATTCGATCCTCACTTTTTTCTTTGCACGACCATGTTTCCAGCGACAAACTCATCGCCGCCAGTTTGCAACAGCAGCCGTTGGCCGGTCACCGGGTCGTAAATGCCGAGCACGAGGGTGTACAGGCCCGGCGCCAGGGCGGCAGGCAGCTCCAGATTGCGGCGGTCTGCGCCCGGCTGCCCCGGCGCCCAATCGCGGAAAGGCCGCGGGCCGAACCACACCGGTTGGCCGTCTGCCTGCGCCGCGTTGTGGCCGGCCGCGTCACGCAAGTGCACGAACACGCTCACATCCGACGTGGCCGGCGTGGTCGGTGCGGCCAGCCGCCAGGTCAGGGTCAGCGGCAGGGTGATGGCGACCCCTGGCGCGGTGAACGTGGACGGCAAGCCGGCGATGCTCTGCAGATCGCCCCAGGCTGCGCCTGCGCGCGCGTTCCAGGCGGCCGCGGACGGCGTTTGCGCGGCTGTCGGCGGGTCGTCAGCCAGGGGAACCAGGCGGCGTCCCTGGCGACGCACGGCGGCCAGTTGGGCCCAGGTTTCCTGTTCGAACGCAGTGACGGCGCCTTGCACGCGCCAGCGCCGCCCGACGTCGGCCCAGGCCTCGCCTTGGAAGACGCCAACTGCTGGCGCCCAAACGTCGGGCAGGTACCAGGGCAGAGTCTCGACCAGAATCAGCTCGCCAGGCTGCCATCGGCTGGGCGGATACCAAAGCGTCTCCACGGCCGGGCGCAGGGCCGGGTCATCCGCCAGGCTGCCGTCTGGCGCGACGGCAAACGGCCGCACGTGCAGATCAAGCGGCAGGGGGATCTGCGCCTGCCAGTAGCTGCGCCAGCTTGTCAGCCCCCATTTCCCATCGTCCACCAGGTCATAGCCGCGCAGGG
>CAZEPA010000203.1:0-7372 GCA_964513955.1 uncultured Anaerolineae bacterium
GGTTCGTGACCTCAACTCCCGGCAGTGTGTCCTTGAGCACGGTCAGGGTTCCCGAGGCCACGTTACCGCTGGCGCCTCCGCCGCGGCGATACCACAAACGAATCTCGCGGCCGCCCGGGGGAATCTCAGCCAAGGCGACCGGCGTATCCGCCAGGCCGCCGCCCGGGAGGACGACGCGGGCTGCAGGCGCAAACTCGATTTGCCCGCTGAGACGATCAACCCGGTACGCGTAACGATCCGTGCCCAGGTTGGTGAAGCTGTCCACGCTGCGCCAGATGCGATACGCTTTATCTCCGTATTGCACCGCGGGCGCGCGTTCTTCAAGTTCATCGCGCGTCGTTTCCACGCCGACAATCAGGTCCAGGTCATCCCCTGTCGGCGCCACGATCGGGGGGCGCCGCGCGGCGACGACGAGTCCTGGCAATCCCGTACCAACCCCAGCCAGCTCACCTTCCACCAAGTCGCACTGGTAGGCAGGAACGTCCACGCTGCTCGCGCCAGCTTCCAGCGTCACTGGTCGCGCCGTCGTAAACACCGGCGCTTCACCGGCCGCGTCGGTCCGATTCGTGGTGACGCGTGTGCCGCGCGGAATATCCAGGGCGCGATCACTGCCTGAGTGGCGACTAAAGCGCAGGGTTACGCCGGCGGCCGCCGGCGGATAGAGACGCACGCCCAAGAGATTGAGGAATTCCACATAGGCCTTATCCGGCAGGCGATTCAACCGATAGAGCATGGTCTCTGTCAGGAAGGCAAACAACTCCAGCAGGACGATGCCGGGATCGCCAGGCGATAGGTCAGTCCACGCCGGGCTGCTGCGCTGAATCTGGAGGCGCGCTTCCTCCATTAGCTGCCCGAATGTGCGATCGTCCAGGTTGGGTGCAGACAGTGGCATCACGCCTCCTCAGCTTCCATATTCACGGTAAAGGCCACGCGGTCGGTCTGTCGGGTTGCGCGCAGTCGGTATTCCAATACTACGTCCAGTAACTCGGGGCGCTGCGCCTGACGGTTGGCGTCCAGCCGTACGATTTCGATGCGCGGCTCCCAGCGCTCCAGCGCGCGACGGACGTAGAAAATCGCCAGGCCCGCAGTGGTATCATCGTTGGGTGCGAACAGCAGGCGGTGCAGCTCACAGCCGTAATCGGGCCGCATGACCCGCTCGCCGGGCATGGTTGATAACAGCAGCAGGATGGCCTGGCGTACGGCGGCCATCCCTTCGACCAGGGCGATGCCTCCGCGCGCGGAGAGGCGCAGTCCGGCAAATTCCGGCGCGGCGTCGTAATCGGGGTGCAAAAACAGCCATCCGGACTCAGTGCGCGTGGTCATGCCGCCTCCTCCACCAAATCCTGACCCGGTTTGCGCACCAGGTAATCCACGACCCCTGGCGGCGTTCCGTCAGTGAGGCCCGTCACGGTGTCCAAGCAAAGTCGGCGTCCCTCGATGCGCACCAGGTCCGAATAACCGGTCTTCACCTTGAGGGTGCGCGTGCAAGGCTTGATGGCAACGCCGATATTGGGACACAACCGAATGGGCCGGTCCTCCGGGTTGACTTCGACCAGCACGCGGCGCCCTGCAATCGTCACCAGGGTTTGCGTCGCTTCGATGGCGACAGTGCCTAGCTCATGGCGACACACTAACAAGGCGTCTTCCGTTAAGACCTTCATGACAGTAAACCACTCCGCCGTCGCATGCGCCTTCACGCGCGCTCAAAATCAATCGTTGCCCCGCGAATTACGACGGCCTGGCCAGGCGCTTCCAGCTCCAGGCGCGTGGCCGCGTGGACCAGCACTTTTTGGGGAGACATTTCGACATAGCTGCCGCTGCTGTTCTCCACCCGAATAGTCTGGCTGGCATCGTCCAGGCGCACGCGGTGTCCGCCAGTCGTCAACCAGGTATAGCGTCGCGTGTCGCCGTCCTCCACGCCGCTGTCCGGCATGGCCTCCGGGCCGTACAGGCCGCCCAGAATAATGCCATTGCCCGGGTCGCCGTCTGGCAGGAGCACCAGGACTCGATCGCCCACACCGGGCAAGATCATCAAACCTTTGCCGCGCCCGGCGCCGAGGCTGAGCACCTGCATCCACTCCGTTTCCAGATCGGCGTACGCGGGCAGGCTGGCGCGGACGCGGCCCTGAGCCTGCGGATCGTTCACCTGCGTGACGATGCCAAGCACGGCGGCGGCCGGCGCCGCCAGGTTAGTGGGCGGCGGCGGTGCGGTGGACAGTTCCGACACAAAGCCGTGCGCGGCGTTGACGGTATGCGTCACCTCTGTCAGGACATAACGGCCCGCGGCGGCGCCAGCGATACCATCAATGACTACGCGTGCGCCCGGTCGCAGCCGCGCATCCCCGGCCGCCACGCCCCACAAGGTGATTTCATACGCCGCATACCGGTCCAACTCGGCTTGAGCCAACGCTTCGGCGTGACGATCATCCTGCACAGCCTGACCGGCAAGCACCCGTTGGCCGCTGCCGCCAACCCGATCTGGCGCGGTGGACGGTTCTGGCGCCCGCCCAATGACGGGAGTTCTGGCACGCCCCGTATGGGCGATTGCCTCCCGCGGGTTCCAGCTCTGCACCGCGACGCTGCGCGTAGCCGGCTCGCTGCTGACATCTATGCGTGCTTCCAACAGCGACTCGCCCAGCGTCAGGGGCAATGGGTCGCCTACGCCCGCCAGGGTCAGCAGGTGCAGCACATTCTCGCGCAGGGTGAGGTAAAGCCCGGCGCGCGCCGCCAAATCCGCCAGGAACTGCAGATCGGAATGCCGATGCTGAAGCAGCCGCGGCCACAGCGGGCCTGGATCAGCGGCGTCTACGGTCAGGCCGATATCCGCCGCCATGTCGGATGCCAGTTCGGCGAGGGTGACGCTGACGTGTGTCCTGACTGGCTGACGCTTGCGCAGCCGGTGCAACAAATCATAGCCGCGCACGCGCAGTTCACGCTGGCCGGCAGGACCATAGACCCATTCCAGGGCCGTGACCTCGCCCGCAAACAGGGGAACCGCGTGGTCGCCGGCCGCAACGGAGAGCCGGGCGCCGGGCGCCAGCCGCGCGGCGATATCCAGAAACTGGAGCGGGTCGGCAAAAACCAGCTCGCACAAGGCCGGCAGCGACAAGCGCTGCTGTACGCGCACTTCGGTCAGTCCACGATAGGCAGCCACGGGCAGAGCCGACCCGTCGGCCGTGATCGCGAGGCGAGGAAGCATCGCCACGCTGTTCAACTGACCCCTCCGCGTGCCAGGGAGGGGATGCGCAGCCCAAAGCCTTCACCCAGGTGCAGTGGGTCAGGCAGCCCGTTGAATTCGGCCAACAAGCGCCAGAAAGCGGCATCGCCCAGGTACCGGTAGCTGAGCTGATCCAGGCGCTCGCCGAAATCAACCGCACGCGTGGCGGCAGTCGGCTGCGATGGCAGCCCAGGCGACTCATCCGGGGCGGTTCCCGGCGCCGCGGCCAGCGCCGCGCCGAGCATGGCCTGCGTGGCTTGATCATCGGCGGATTTGAGCTGGTCGAGCGCATCCTCCAACGTGACCAGGGCCGGCTTGATCTGGCCGGCGACTTGGGCCGGGGACGCCTGGGGCATCTGGTCGAGCGCGGCCGCGATCTGCGCGGCCGGCGCCAGCAGTAACTGGAATGTGCGATCCTCAGGAACAGGCTGCAGCGCATCCACAGCCGCGGTCAGGTCTTGGCCCGCGTCTGCCACGGCTCCCGCGGCCGGCGCATCGCCAGCCGTCCAGCCCGCAACTGCCGCGGCCAGGGCGGTCGCGGACGCGGCGATGGGCTGGCGCAGGGTCTCTCCAGCCACCAGGGCGACGGCCTCCCCCGCTTCGAGCATGTTTTTCAGGCCGTTGGTCATGGCGACCACAGTCTTCTCGATCGCGCGTGCGGCGCGGCGGGCGCGACTCGATCCGTCAGCCCACAGCGCAGTCACCGAGTCTGCAACCTGTGCCAGGGCCGCCTGCACCCTGGGCAAGACCGACGTGCTGCCGGACTGTCGCAACCCCTGGATGGCCTGGCCGATGGTCTCCAGGGCCGTGCGCATCGTTTCGCCGGCGCGACCTGCGGCTTCAGACAGGAACGATCCTGCGCGCTGCAAGGCGCGGCCGGCCGCCTCGCGCCCGGCTTCCAGCACGGGCAGTACAGCCGCCATCAGGCGCGCGGCCCGTGCGCGCACGGCCGCGGCAATCACCGCGGCCGCTTGCGGCAGGGCGCGGGCCAGGGGTCGGATATTCGCCAGCGCCGCCTCCAACGCGGCGCCGATGGCCGCGCGCACGGGCGCAGTCAGCGCAGCCAGGCGTGTGGCGAGCGTGCGCGCCGTGGTTGCGATGCGGGCCGCGGCCGCTCCAATCTCGGCGACCACCCGCTTCTGCGTCTCGGAAATCTGGCTGGCGACCACGGTCAGCACGCGCTGCGCGGCGCTCCCCATCGCATCCAGGCCGGCGCGGATGGCAGCCAGCGCCGGCGAATCCCCGGCGCTCGTGATCCAGTCGGCCACTTTCCCGATCGCGCCGGCGACTTCATCCACGATGCGGCGGCCAGTTGCCTGCAAAAAGGCGATAACCGGCGTCTCAAGCAGCGCGGCGCCGATGATGTCGCCGGCTGTCACGAGGGACGCGGCCAACGATATCTCAACCGTTGCGTTGCTCAGGTCGCTGCCGCCGAGCCGCTCGTGAACGCGTAACGCGCTCGGGGTCACCGCCACTGCGTTGACCGCTTGCAACCCCAAATTAGTCGCGGCGGCCGCGGGGGAAGTTGGCGTTTCCACGCGCAGGAGGCGCAGGCGCAGCCAGGAACGACGCGGCGCGCCCGCCGCCGTGAAAAACTCCAGGCGCTCGGCCACGGCGACCACGATGCCGGGGATATTCCATGACTTGCCCCAGATAAGACGCACCAGCGGCGGGCGACCGGCGCCGGCCGCGGCCTGGCTGTTTTCCGCCAACCGCCAGAGCGGCGCGGTCAGGTCGCGGACATCTTCGCTGGTCACAGACGATCCGGGCAGCGTCACATCGAAGAGCAAGTCAAGGTCCAGCTCGGTGCGGCCGCCGCCGGTATAGAGTAAGGGATCGTCCGCCAGGCCTATGCCGGTCACCTGTCCGGCGGCGGACTGGCGCGGGCGCACGCCTGCAGTGCGGCGCAGCACCAGTGTCTCCGGGTTGAGCAGACAGCGCAGGCGCTCATTGGTTTCCTCAACCAAAAAGGCTACTCGTTCCATAGAAGACCTCGCTGCTCGCGTCGCAGGCGCTGGCGGCGCTGCCAAGCCCTTAGATCCGGCGCTGTTTCCAACTCTGCCGATTCAGGCCAGGGCGGCAGCGTGGGCCATGCCGGCGTAGACGGCGATGGCGTGGGCGAAGGCGCAGGGGCGGCGGCGGCCGGCGGCAGCTGGGGCCAGGGATCGGCCGCGATCGGCGGCGGAGGCTGCGGCGCGAACGTGGCCGCGGCGGGCTGCGGCGCGGGGGTTGGGCTCTGCTCCGCCGTGGTCTGCAGCGCCGGCCGACGCGCAACGGCAGGCTGCGGGGCCGCGGACGTCGGGGCCTGCAATGACGGCGGCTGAGACTTGGCTGGCCGTTCCACGGGCGGCAACGGCTGGCGGTTGGAGTGCACACGGGGCGGCGGATCATAAGTCGGCAGGGATGGAAACGTGGCGGCGCCGGGCGCAGTGGATGGCGCGTCGTTAGAAGCCGAACGGGGTAAGGCGGGCGCTGGCGGTGCGCTGAAAACAGATCTGACAGGCCGCGCGGTCAGTCGTGCTGGCTCCTGTGGCCGCGGCTTTGCGATCGGCCGCGTGGACGCCGCGGGGAGGGAAATATCCCCCGTGGGCGCGGGGGGCGTTGACAGGGCCTGTGGCCCCCGCTCGGGGCGCGGGGCAGAAGCGGCCGTTGGCGTGGGGCGTAAGCGCAGCGGACGCGGCGTCAGGGCGAGGGTTGGACGCGTGCGCGGTGTTGGCGGGGCAGCGGCTGCTGGGGACGCGGGGCGAGGCGCGGGCGTCAAAGCGGACCGTGGCCGCGCGACGGCTTCGGCAGGTTCGGCTGCGGTTGGGCGGGGCCGGGCGCGCGCCGCGGACTCAGGCGCTTCTGGCGTGACAGGGGCGGCGGGCGACAGGGGTTTGAGCGTGGGTGACGCCGCCTGGGTGAGCCAGGCTTCCTCATCCAAAGCGTCTCCGGTCAGAAGATGTGGCGCCTGGCGGCGAATATGCGCCAACCAGTGCGCGGGCGCCGGGCCGTAGGCGCGCGCCAGCCAATGCGCGGGCGGCCCACCGGCTGGCTCTGCCTCGGTCGCGGGATTGTCGTCCGCGAACGGGACGCGATGAGCCGGCGGCTGCATGGTTAGCGCCAGCCGATCGAGCCATGACGCCCAACGGCGCAGGGTGCGCGCGAGGGACTGACGCAGCGACGGCCCGACAGTGGTCATGGGCTGCTAGGCTCGCTCCAGCGTGTCGTAGACCAGCGTCAACGACTCGATGGCGATTTCGCGTGACAGTGCATTCAGGACAGCGCCTTGCCACTCTGAAGGCCAGGCGTCAATCAAGTTCCAGCGCATCACTTCGGTTGCGCCTTCGCTGTCGAGCATCAGCAGCGAGACGTTCTTGCGCTCGACGCGGCCCTGCGCGGCTGTCTGCAGCCAGTCCCACAGCTCACGGGAGGTGGTAAGGCCATAGCGCAGCGTGACGGCCGCGTAGTCAACCGGCCCTGGAATATGACGCACCACCTGGTTATTGCCAGCCTCGCGGTACGTAATCGCCGTCACTTTGACGCTGAGGCCGCTGCATTCGGTGAAATGGGCTTCGGTGACGCCGGCGATGTCGAGCTTGAAATTGTAACTGCGAAATGGATCAACCTGGTTGGCCATGGATCAACCTCCCTGTACCTGGGTCTCGCTGCCGCTGGCGTATTGGCTCAGGCGGAAGACGATGAACTCGGCCGGCTTCACCGGCGCGACGCCGATCAGTGTCACCACGCGCCCGGCATCTACGACGTCGGGCGTGTTCGTTTCCTCATCACACTTCACGAAGAAGGCTTCATCGGGAGTGCGCCCCATCAGCGCGCCGTCACGCCAGAGAACCGTGAGAAAGGCGCGGATATCGCGGCGGATGGACTTCCAGAGAGTGTAGTCGTTCGGTTCGAAGACAATCCAGCGCGTGTTGAGCGCGATGGATTCTTTGATCACATTGAACAGGCGGCGTACGTTCAGGTAACGCCACTCGCTGCCAGACGCAGCCAGCGTGCGTGCGCCCCACACCAAGATCCCTTCGCTGCCGAAAAAGCGAATGCAGTTGACCCCGGCCGGATTGAGGACGGCCTGCTCTGCCCGCGACACGTGATAGGTCAAGTTGAGCGCGCCGCGCACGGCCGCATTGGCCGGGGCTTTGTGCACACCGCGGGCGG
>CAZEPA010000204.1:0-7345 GCA_964513955.1 uncultured Anaerolineae bacterium
CCACCCTCCTGCCCACGGACGGCTCGGCGCAGGTGCACAACTTCCATGTGACCGGCGACCAGGACTGGTTCAAGGTCAATCTGCAGGCCAATCGCATCTACACGTTTACGACGTTCAACTTGACGTTGGGTGCAGATACAATCATGCGCCTATACGACACGGATGGCACCACTCTCCTCCTCACCAATGACGACTATCCTGGGGGCGGAGTGGCGTCACAGATTGTCTTCATTGCACCGCGGCAGGCGACTTACTACTTGATGGTGCGCGACTTCTATAATCGCGGCGACTGCCTCGGTTACTCGATCCGCGCGGAGCGAGGACCATTCCGCCAATACGTACCGGGCATCATCAACATCCTGCCGCCGACGCCAACTCTGACCCCGACGCCGACAGCAACCAGTACGCCAACCCGGGGGGCGACGTCTACTCCAACTCGAACGCCGACCCGCACCCCGACGCCAACCGTCACCCGCACACCAACGAGCACCCCAACGCCTCCGGCTGGTGGTGATATCGTCGTGCCGGGTCTCATTCACACGAAGGGCGTTGCGATCAACCCCTTGACCAACCGCCTGTATCTGTCCAGCCGGGACACCGATGAGTTGTTTGTGCTCAACGCCAGCACCATGCAAATCATCACCAAGATTCGTGTCGGTGATGAGCCATTCGGTGTGGTTGTGAACCCCGCGACGAACAAGGTCTATGTCAACAACTACGTAGACGGGACGGTGTCGGTTATCAACGGCGCCACCAATACAGTCATCGCCACCATTGCCGTCGGCCCTGAGACGACCTTTGTGGATGTCAATCAGACCACTAATCGGATCTACAGCGTCAGCCACGCCTGGGACGTTGTGGGCATCATCAGCGGCGCCGAGGACCGACGCCTCGCGCTGAAGTGGTCGGGCGGCGTGGGCGCCTGGGGCGCAACCATCAACGAGAGCCTCAACCGTGTGTATACGACGAATCGTGACACCGGCAATGTGGCAACGCTCGATGGCGTCACCGGCAATGCCTACGAGGACCAGTCGGTGTCGCCGTTTGTGGGTGCGATCCCGTATGCCATCCACTATGCGCCGACCCTCGATCGGGTCTTTGTCATCATTGGCGAGGGCGACATTCCGTTCCGCCTGATGGCCTATCGGCCCACGGCGCAGGGGCTGTTCCCTGCTGGACAGGTGGACATGCCGCAGGATCAGCCGGACGGCGGCGGCGGCTTGATTGTCAACCCCACCACCGGCCATGTCTTGTTAGTCAACAGCAAGCTGAATCAGGTGCGCGTCTACGGCTATAACAGCACCACCAGCACCTTCACGCTGCTGCGCACGGTGGCCACGGCCCGCAACCCGTTCATGTTGGACGTGAACCCGAACAACAACCGCGTCTACGTTGGCTCTCGTGACGAAGGCAAGGTGACGATCTTCATGGATAACTAAGCCACACAACCAGCATGGCCTCTGCAGCCCAGACTGCAGAGGCCATCACATGCAGCGCTTATTGGGGATTGTGCGAGCAGAAATTTCTCACTCGTACAATCCCCAATTTGCTTCTTATGTTCGCCGCTTCCATTGGCGTTACCTGTCGTGTCTGATCTGCGTCTTGCTAAATGGTTAGGTCAGCACGTGCCCTCGTCTTGTTGAGGAGAATACCTATGCTACGACACATGACAATCGCCCTTCTTCTTGCGCTCAGCCTGATGGTTGTTCTCGTCCTGGGCGTCGCTGCCAATTCGCCGGCTGCTGCGTCTCCACGACAGCTTCAGGATGCAATGGATCCCACTGACGGTTCAGTCCTTTTCACGGGTTCGGTCGCACCTCCATCGGCCTTGCGCCCAGGCGAATTCGAAACGCTGCAATGGAGCGTGGTGGGTATTGGCAGCTTCACACCTAACCAGGTCACCTACGTCCTGCGCAACCTCGACACCAATCAGGTGCTTGATTCAGCCACTTACGCCGGCGCAACCGGCCTCAACGTAACTCGCCTGTTTCAATTGCCCGTGACCTACACCTTACCGATCTCGCTGACGCACGAGCGTTACATCGCACGAGTTGAGTACTTCTCTGACAATGGATTCGAAGCAGCGGCAGAAGTGATCTTTTTTGTGACTCAGGACACGGGCGACTTACGCTTGGTCAAGTTCAGAGACGTGAATGGCAACGGCGTGCAGGAGCCGGGGGAGAATGGCCTCGCCGATGCGGTTTTCACCTTGTCATTGCCGCCGCCTTTCTCTGATGTTTTTACGCGCACTACCACGAGCACCGGCGTCATCACCTTTACCCATCTCGGCGTCGGCGCGTACATCGTGCGCGAGGCCGCCTGGCCGTCTGGCTTCGAACCGAGTATCGCGCCGCCCGTGCAGACGGTGCAGATTCAGAATAACGTCACGGCGACCTTGTTCTTTGGCAATTGGCCGTGGACGCCCACTCCAACGAATACGCCCACCGCCGCCCCCACCGATACCCCCACGGCGACGCCCACGTACACCCCGACCCCTACGCCATCGCCGTCTCCGACCGCGACGCCCACAGAGACGCCGACGTTGACCCCCACAGTAACACCGACGCCCACCCGTACGCCCACGCCGACGCCCACCCCCACACTGACACCGACGCCCACCCGTACGCCGACGCCGACGCTTACGCCGACGCGGACGCTTACGCCGACCCCAACCGCCACGCGCACGCCTGCACCGCGCTTTTTCCCATTGGGCGCAGGCCGCTACTTCTTAGTGCCACGCGGTTGCGTGGTCGGCACGAAAGTCAACGCCGCGTACGCTGGCCTCAGCGGATGGACGATCCGCGCCCGTCTTAGTGATGAGGCCGAACCGCTTTACACCAGCGTGACGGACGCCAGCGGCCGCTTCCGTTTTGACAACCTGCCCTGGGGCGTGTACACGATGTGGGAAGAGATGCAGCCTGGGTGGGAGCCACTCTCACCGCCGCAGTTCAATGTCACCCTGGCGCAGACTGGGCGCTGCATCGAGGTGCGTTTCCGCAACCGCTTGGTACCGACGGCAACGCCGACCCTCACGCGCACCCCCACCCCCACGTCCACGCCGGTCGTCTTCCCGGACATCACCGGCATAGATCGTCCGCATGGGATGGCTCTGAATCCCAACGCCCAGCAACTATTCATTGCCAGTAATTTGCACAATTGGGTCTACGTGGTGAACACTGCGACGAACAATGTGGTGACAACGATCCCGATCGGCAGTCAGCCGTTTGGGGCTGCCTACAACCCGACCACGAACAAGGTGTACGTGGCGAACTTCGGCAGCAACAGCGTATCGGTCATCAACGCCGCCACCAACAGCGTGATTCGGACGATCTCTATGGCGCCCTATCGCGAACCATGCTGGATCGCCGTCAACCCGATCACCAACCGCGTGTATGTCACACTGCATGGCGATGGGCGCCTGGCCGTGATTGACAGCGTCAACGACACCCTGCTGACCACGGTTGGCGTGGGCGCCGGCGCGTGGGGCCTGGCCGTACACCCGAACTTCAATCGCATCTACGTCGGGCTGCGCGACATTGACCGCGTGGTGTCGGTGGATGGCGCCACCAACCTGATCGAGCCGCTTCTCACGTTGTTCCCTGGCGGTGAGCCGTTTGGCATGGCGCTCGATGTGACGCGCAACCAGATGGTTGTCTCTTATGCGGTACGCGGCGAGCCTGATCAGCGCGTGCGCTTCTATCGCCTGAGCGGCGGCGGCGCCACCCAGCTTGATTCGGTGCTGGTGGGGAGCAGCGGCAACAGCGGCGCGGCGCTGGCCGTCAATCCAGCGAACGGCCACATCATGGCGGTAAACGCGGAAGATGACAGCGTGACGCGGTTGAGCGGCGTGCTGCGCGAACCGATTGGTGTGCGGCCGGTCGGCGATTACCCGTTTGACGTGGTGGTCAATCCCAGCAATAACCTGGTCTACGTGGGCAACCGCTTGAGCAACACGATCAGCGTGTTCTACGATTTTCCAGCTCTGCTGGAAATTCGTAGAGCTGCGCGGCTGCGCTAAGCCTGAATCAGCCTCTGATCGCAGAGAGCACAAAGAGCAGAGAGGCGCCGTCCGTTCACGGTTCCTCTACCTCCTTTGTGCTCTTTGTGTTCCTTGTGGTCGCATGTGCGCATCCTGTGGAATGGCGGCGCCCTGGCGCATTTGGTTGACGGGGCAGCCTGTGGTATGGTTGGGCGCGAGCATTTTGCGCCCGCGATTCTGTTGAGGTCCAAATTGTTGCCATGAACAACATCACGATTGTGGGGCTGGGGCCTGGCGACCCTCGCCTGTTGACGCGCGAGGCCTGGGAAATCCTCACGCAGGCGCCCGAAGTCTATCTGCGCACGGAGCGTCATCCGACCGTGGATGCGCTGCGGGATGTGCCTGGACTGCGCCTGGTCAGCTTCGATGAGGTCTATGAACAGACCGATGCCTTTGCCGATGTGTACCAGACGATCAGCGCGCGCATCCTCGATCTGGCGACACGGCCGCAGGGGGTGGTTTATGCCGTGCCCGGCCATCCGGCCGTGGGCGAAACGACGACCCTACTCATCCAGCAAGGCGCGGCCGCTCGCAGCTTGACGGTGCGCATCGTCGAGGGCCTGAGCTTCATCGAGTCGCTGCTGACAGCGCTGCGCGTGGATGCCCTGGATGGGCTGCAAATTGCCGACGCCATGGTGGTTGCCAGCAAACACCACGCGCCGCTGGACCCCGATCGCCCCGCGATTCTGGGTCAGCTCTACAGCCGCCTGTTAGCCGGCGAGGTCAAGCTGGTGCTGCTCAACACCTACCCGGAAGATCATCCGTTGACCCTGGTGCAGGCGGTGGGCACGCCGGCCCGCCAGCTCGTGCAGCTTCCTTTGCACAAGCTCGATCATGCCAGCAGCTCCTTCGATCATTTGACCGCGCTGTACATTCCGCCCTTGTCCCAAGCTGGCGGCTACGACGCCTTGCAGGAGATTGTGGCTCATCTGCGCGCGCCCAACGGCTGCCCCTGGGATCGCGAGCAGACGCACGAGTCCCTCGTGACGTCTTTGCTGGAAGAGACCTACGAGGTCGTGGCCGCGATCGAAAGCGGGGACGCCCATCGTTTGTCCGAAGAGCTGGGCGATCTCTATCTCAATCTCGCCATGCAGGTGCAGATTGCGGCCGAGGAAGGCGAATTCCGCCTGGCTGATGTGCTCAGTCATGTCATCGCCAAGTTGATCCGGCGCCATCCGCACGTGTTCAGCGGGTTGGACGTACAGAATGTGGATGAAGTGCTGCAGAATTGGGAGAAGATCAAGGCGGCCGAGCGCCAGACCAAGGGCGAGGTCGAATCCGCGTTGGGCAGCGTACCGCCCGCACTGCCGGCCCTGATGCAGGCTGAGATTTATCAGCGCCGCGCGGCGCGCATCGGTTGGGCTGGCGCGCCCGGCCTAGATTCCACAGCGACCCCGGCCGATGAGGAAGGGTTTGGCGACCTGCTGTTTGCCCTGGTGGCCCAAGCGCGTGCGCGCGGCGTAGACCCGGAGCGGGCATTGCGCCAGGCCAATGGACGCTTTGCCGCACAGGTGCGCGCCGTGGAGGCGCGTGCGCAAGCCGCCGGCGTCACCCTGAGCGCGCTGCCAACGGTCGAGCGAGCGATGTGGTGGGAATGAGTGGAGAACGCTGGCCCCAGAAACAAAGAGTGCAGGTAGACAAACTCGCCGTTGAGTTTCTCTGCCTGCACTGCTCGCCGGAGCTAGCACAGAATCTGTTGCAGTCTCATGGCTGAGACTGGCGCCCCGCTGGAACACCGGACAGCGTTGCCGCTGACGGTGAGATAACTTGATCGTAGCGGTCGGGGATCAGACAACGGGCGGCATTGTACCGCCAGCGCACATCGCTGTCAAATGGGGGTGGCGCTGACGCCAAAAAGGAAATCAGAACATGCATTCCAATCACATGAGACCCATCTTTGTGTTGCTGGCGGTCACCCTGCTCATCGCACTCGTAACCAGTGGCGCCATCGAGAACCGTCACACCGAGACGGTGACCGTTAGCACCAGCACCCTCGCTGGCAGCAGCGCCGGCGTTGAAAACGGCAGCATCAAAAACGATGGCGCCGTGGCGCTTGGGAATGCTATCGTCGTCAACACGTCAATACGAGGCGGTTGCGACGCCTGCAGTCCACTCAGCGATGACGGCGAGAGCGTGGATTTCGACGATACCGCCTGTCCGAATTTCCTCGGCGGCCGCTAACCCGAATTTCGCATCGTTCAGGTGGATCGTGGTTGAAGCTGCAGCGCAGCTTGCAGCCGCGCAACCGCCTCCTCGGCGGCCGGCTCGAATGTCAATGCGCGGCCCTGCGCCCACGCGGCGTCGAAGATCGCCGCGCCCAAGGACGCGCGGGCTGAGTCAGCCAGCCGGTTGTAGTCGCTGCGCTCAATGGGCAGGAGACGCGTGCCTGTCTCATTCACTGTCTCCGTCGCGCCCAGCAGCCTGGCGACTAACTCGTCCTGGTCCAGGGCTGCGGCCAGCGAGGCCAGATGCAGAAGGCAAGGGCCCCACGTGGCTGGGTAGTGTGCTGCGCCCGCCAGGCCCTCCCGATACCATTGAACCGCTTGCCCGTAATCGCCTTCGGCCTGCAGCAGCGCGGCCAGGCGCAGGTAGCCAGCGCGCAGATAGTTTTCGTGGCCCTGTTCCTTTAGCAGGATAATTGCCTCGTCTCTTAGTCACCCTATCTAGATTTGACAAGCCCCTCCCCCCCTCGTGATACGATATATGCGCCGTCGGGAATCCGACGAGTATTGCGGTACACGGAGGTTCACATGGTCAAACGCAATTGGTTTGTTCTGTTCGTATCAGTGGCGCTGCTGTTGAGTGCGGTCCTGCCTCCGGCGTTGTCTCTTGCACCAACGCCCGTGTCGGCGGACTTCACCCTTGCTCCCGCAGAACTCACTCCACCGGTTGATGATTCGCAAGAGATGGGTGTTGATGCGGCCAATGTCGAGCGAGCCTTCGCCGATGCTATACAGGGAAACCCGGGCGCCTTCGAGGTGCATACCGACCCCGTATTAGGGCTCACGCTGCGTTACCCGCGTCAATGGAAGCTATCGCAAGACGAGTATCTGTTTCGTTCGTATGGCTTCACGCTTTCGGACGAGGAGGATCACCTGGTACTGAGGGTAGGCTGGCTGCGCGAGAGAACTCCCGCCGACCTTGAAAGCCAAGTTCGCAAGGTGGCGGAAGGAGATCCCGAGATGAACATCGCCCGCACCAACCTGAGAATTGCCGGGCATCAGGCAGTATTGCTTTCACCACTGCCAGGTATTGATCCCGTCACCGGCATATTCCTGGTTGTGGACGAGCGGCTCTTTGAGATAT
>CAZEPA010000205.1:0-7338 GCA_964513955.1 uncultured Anaerolineae bacterium
TGGCCAACGCACGCGGATACGGTCGAGCTTCGTACGCGGCTCGAAGTCGCTCAGGGCGAAGCCGTGCTGGTGAGCCAGGGCGATTCCCTGCGCCACGCGCTGCATGATGGACAACACGCGACTTTCGCCTTGCAGGTCAATGACCGGGGTCACCTCAACCCCCGCCGGAGCCCACTCTTGCACCTGGTATGGGCGACCGCTGTCGTCCACGCCATCATCGAGCAGGGCCACGATCACGCGGTTCAGGCCGGTCTTCAGCGCGCGCGCGGCGCGCGCCTGCGGCGTGGGTTGCAGCGACCACTCGCTGTCCTCGGCCGCGTTGAGGGTGCGCAGGATGGCGGCTTCGGTGCGAAAGCCGGCCGCGTCCGGGCTATCGGATTGCCAGCGGTCGCTCAGACGTTTGATGGCCACTGGAAAATCGTCAAGTTTGGCCGCGTAGGTGCGGGCCATGGCCCCGGAGCCTACCGGTCTGACATCGTGATAGTGATTTCCCCCCAGAACAACTGCATCGCCCAACGCTGCCATTAGAGCTCAACCTCCTCTTCACTCGTTGCTGGGATGTATTCCAGGTAAGCCACCCGCTGCTCCTGAATGCCCGCCGCCAGGTAACGGCCGGCGCTGATCGCCAGGGAAAGAACGGTTGAGCGCAGGCCGTCGTTTCTGGCCAGGAGTTCGCCTGTGCGCCCATCAAGCACTGCCACGGCGCCGCTGTTGGTGCCGTAGGCGACCAGATTTGCGCCATGATCGGCGGCCAGGGCGGTGGCGCTTTCCCCAAGACCAAGCTCATGCGTCCAGACTGGTTCGGCCAGATCAGCGGCAAAGGCTGAGACGCGACTCTCGCCGTTCGTATTCAGAACGGCGGCCACGGCCAGCGGCGCCGGTAGCGCCGCCAGCCTGGTGACACGTTGCCATAATCGTTTGCCGGCCTTGGGGCGGCCGCTGTTGGGGTCGAGCGCGGCCAGCAACGAACGTTCTGTGCCCGAAGACCCGATGTAGAGAACGGTTCCATCGCTGTTGAAGGCGACCGCCCAGGTTTTACCATCCGTCGGCGTATGATCGGCCGCATGGCGACGCCATTGCGTCTGGCCATCCCAGTCCATGACCGTCAAGGCCGGACCGAGATGGCCAATGGCAATCAGGCTGGCATCGGGCGCCAGGCTCAACGAAAAAAGATCATTTGATTCGTGACGAATCGCTTCCGGCCAGCCGCTGATCACCTCCCCGTCCCAGGTTGGCTGCAGGCGGAAGATTTCGCCGGAGCGCAGACCCGCCAGCGCATGGCTCATGTCGGGCGTGATCGCTACGGCGCAGAATGGCAGATCCTCTTCCAGTTTGCGCCCTGGGGCTGGTGGTGCGAAGTAGCGAAATGGGTTGTTGCCCCAGCGATCCAGAATGCGCAGGTCGTGCTCTGAGCCGACCAGCAGGTAGCGGCCGTCGCCGTTCAAGGCGACGGCGCTGGCCGGCGCGCCGACAAAGAGCCAGCGCACGATCTCGAAGGATGCGTCATTCATGGTCGCTCTCCTCTCTTTCCAGTCTTTCCCGTCTTCCCATCACACCACCACTCCATCTGCTGCGGTTGTGGACCTGTCTCATACAGCCCAAAAGGCTCAACACGGGCTTGCCGAGAGCCTGCACGGGCTTACGGCCTCGAGCTGGCCGCCGCTGCGCTGCCCCCCGAGTTGAGTTTTTCAGCCTGCGCGCGCAGGCGCTGTATCTCCTCACGCAGGATCAGGTGCATCACGGTGCCCATGTCGCGCACGGCGCTGTTGGGACTTTTCTTGAAGAGGGACACACGTTGCTTGACAAACGGCTCCAGGCGTTCCAGACGTCTTTGCGCATTGCGCGCCTGTCGCAGGGCGTAGGTTGGCTCTTCGCTGTCTGGCGGCCCCAATGCCGTGGTGACATCCAGGATCGCCTCATTGACTTTTTTCAGTTCCAGCGTAAAGGGGTTCTCGATGCCGGTCAACGGCACACCGCGCTTACCCAAGTCGCTCTTTACGCGTTCGATCAGGTTCATATTGAACCCAGAGAGTTCGGTGAACTTCAGCATGTAGTTCTGCAGCGCGTTGAGGTAGAGTCTTGCCTCTTGTTCGCTGCTGGGAAGGTTTGTGAAGCCCTTATCGAGCTCACGCACGCCCTTGCTCTGGCTCAGGGCCAGGCGGCGGCCATCGCGCAAACGGAGATACAGTTCGGTGCTTTCCTCATTGGTCGCCGGATCCACAAACGCATCCTCAGAAATCAACCCATACGCCGTTGCCAGCGTGAAGGCGCGCAGTTTGTCACGGTTGCCCAACGCAATGACCAGATCGGGCGCCAGGGCGCGCATGGGGTTGTCGGTTTCGTTCAGCGTCGGAATGGACTGCTCGAAATCGGTCGCATTCTGCTCTTCGGGGAAGAGGTGAATACTCTCGCGCCCGCGGTTGAGCTTGTCACGGTACTCCGGCTCACACTGCGTGTACAACTCAACGGCGTGCAGGGCAGCCCCGCGCGAGACTTCAACCACGGTGCAGGCCATCACATTCTCGGCCGCCACGTCAACATTGAAACCCTGGTCACGCAGCGTGGCCCGTGCATTCTCCAGGAACTTGCGCGCATTGTCATCACGCGCCTTATCCAGGTTGAACGACACGTAACGCTCGCGGAACATAGGAGCATCGTTCTTGCTCGGGTTGTAGCGCAGGAACGGCTCTTCGACGAGCAGGCAGCGATTGCTGAACTCGGAATGACCCCGGAATTCGGCGGCGATTCGCTCGGCGACCGTGACGTTGTTGCGCACCGCCTGGAAGATGCCTTTGGCTCCCGTAAACCAGGTCGCCGCGATTTCCTCGGCGCCCTTGGCCTCCTGCCCCCAGGTTGTCACCAATCTGTAGTCGAGCGGCACCTGCTCGTCCAGCCGTTCCCAGCGCAGCCCCTTCTGATCCCCCACCTGCCCCATGATCCGTGTCGCGGCGACGCCGACATGCTCAGGGCGACGGTACAGCTCATCTTCGAACTGGGGGGTGGTCAGATAGCGGCGCACCTTGACCGTCCGCTTCTCATTACGATTGGCGTCATGTTGGCGTGTTTGCTCGATCAGAATGCGATCAACATCTTTCAGGGTGCGCTCCCAGTTTTCCAGTTCCACGCCAACCAGGTCGAGCACGCTGTACTGGCCGCTGCCGTCTTTCTCGGCCGCACCCAGGGAATCCAGGACATCGAGCACCGTGCGATACATGCGCTGGTGCAGCACCAGCTCGATCCGTTCGACGAACTGGCTCTTGAAAGACTCCTGCGCCTGGCGTGGTTTTGTCATGAAGGGCGGCAGGTAGCGGTCGAAGCGCGTATCGTTCATATAGGTCACCGCGCCGCGCAGGTTTTCACCTGCCTGGCGCAGCCGCGTCTCAACCTGCTGCTCCTGCCAAAGGCGTTCCAACAGGGCGCGGAATCGCGTTAGATAACCCTTCAAGTGGGCGACCATGGCCCGGGCGTAGGGCAGGCGGTTGGGCAGCAGCGTGCGCTGCTCGTTGCGCCGGTTGAGGGCGTCGAGGAGCGCTGCGTCCAGCACCTGGGCAAAGCGCGCCCTCAGCGCGTCCCGGTATTGGCTCAGAATCTTGTCCCAATCGCCGCCAAAGCGCGAGTCGGGATTGTCCGGGTCGAGCTGTGGCCCCAGGTAGTCATCCATGAACTGCTCCGTGAAGTTCAAGAGACGCGTGGCGCCATCCGCAAAATCCTCACGGCGATAATCTCCATCCCTGGTCAGGATCAGGTTGCCGCGCAGATACTCCAGGGACTGTTGGAGCAATTGATAATGCTCCGCAAAGCCGCTGTCCGAAAGGCTAATCATGCCAAAAAGTCCGGGCCATCTCATATCAGGCGTTTCCGGGTTCACCCGGCGCGTCGCCACGATTGATTTCTGAATGACATTCGGGTTAGCCGTATTGGCAACCGACGTGGTGGCGAAGTTGCGTTCCACCTCGGCCAGCGCCTCCTGGTTCGAGGTCGCCTGCAGCTTGGGATCAGGAATCGGTAGGAATTGACGGGCGATCATCTCGCGGACGAAGCGGTATGAAAAGCTCTCGATCACGTCATCCACCGGGAAGATGTAGCTCATGACATTGAAACTGCTGTACATGCGCCCAAAACCCTTGTCGTAATGCAGACCCGCGTTGGAGCGCAGGGTAGCTAGGGCGTCGCCCAGGCTGTTGTCAATGTGCGACAGGACGAAGTCGGAGATGACTGGGAAGACGCCCTTCATGGGATCGCCGCTCAGGTCGAAGTCCTGCGTAGCGCTGCGGCTGGCGGTGTCCACCAGGTAGACATGGTCAACCGGCTGGTTCGTGCTCCAGGTAATTGATTGTTCCCCCTCGGCGTAGCGAATCATGAACGGCAGAAAGCTCGAGTGGACGCGAATGAAGCGATCGAATTCACGCAGCGCGGCGAAGGAATTGGGCTTGAGGTTGGTCGGATCATTCATGAAACTCGTGTAACTGGCAAACGCATCAGGCAGGACAATGACCGCCGACACCGACACCGATTGCCAGTTCTGATTGCTGTTGATGGCATGGCGTACGAGGTTGGCGACGTCAATCAACATTCCCGAGCCGGTTCCCCCGGCAACCGACCCGATGAGGAAGATCAAGCGCTTGCCCTTTTCGATGTCTTCCGCACGCAGCGTCAGCGGTTGCTCCTTCTCAGGTTCTCCGTACATGCGCCCGATCGCTTCGGTGATAGACTGATAAACTGGGTTGGCGTAGCGCAAGAACAGAGCGGTGCGACCGATGGGGCGGCGCTGTTGCGCGCCGCCGCGAATATCACGCTCGGCTGGGCTGAGCATACGATCCAATTTCTCGTGCTCTAGCCACTGCATGAAAGGGGCCGTTTTGCCGGTGCGGATGTCGGCAAAAATCGTATCCATGGTCATGCCGCCGGGGCTGACCACGTGCTGAAACTCCGGCAGGCGGTTGCGGTCATCGAAGGCCGGGTTGAGCCGTGTGCCAGCGAAACGATCCACATCGCGCAGGCTGTCGGTGTCGAGAGACAACAACACAACATTATCTGGCACCTCCCCATAGGCCTCTTCCAGACGTTCCTTCAGGATGATGAGGGACGCCTTGCCCGAACCCCCAACTCCGATCGCCAATACTCGCTTAGCCATGATTCGTGTTCCTCCCTATCACGGACTTAATTTGGATTCATCGCCCAGCGGCGACATGCATCAACAGCGCAGTTGTTTCTGATCAGTCGAAAACTTGAGCGTTACTCCGCGGCACGACACCGGATTGGGTATTTCGCGTATCACAAACTGCTGGACTCCGGCTGCATCCACGACGACCGACTCCTTGCCCCGGCGTTCCACGCGATAATCAACCGGCTTCACGCCGCTCTCTGTCTTGGCAGCCGCAGGCGCTTTGGCGCCGCGTACCGACTTGGCGCCAGATGGCGGCGTGGTACTACCAACTTTGATATCCCCCTTCGGACCAATCGTGATCTTCGACCGGCGTGCGCTCAAGCCGATGCTGCGCAGTGACTTGGGCGAGCTTTGCGCTTTTCCGCCCTCGCAGATCAAGACATACCCATCAGGCGGCGGCGTAATGGTCGAAACCAGGAGCAGGGGGATCAAGAAGAGAGCCAGGAACGCCAGGATGCCGAGGGCAAAGAGTCCCATCAAAACGATCAGCCAGATAGGCGGCGGACAACCGTCAAAACGCGGCAGCAGCGCCCATTGCGCCTGCGTCGGACAACTGTCAACCGGATCGCGCAGACCATCGGTATCCGTATCTGGCGGCGTCGGCGTCGGCGTCGGCGTCGGCGGAATCGGGGTTGGGGTGGGCGTTGGCGTGCAGGCCGGCGCCTGGGCCTTCAGGGCAATCGGATGATCGCTGCGCGGGGGTGTTGTGTCATCCTTGCTTTGGGATACAAGCCACACGCGTAAGGTGTCATCCAGGCTGGCGTCGCAGGCCAGCCCCGTCAACATGCGCTGGCACAGGTCATTCAGGTCGCCAACATAGGTGTTGCCGCCGCCGGGGGCAAGCGTCACGTCGCCGGTGGCTTCTGCCGCGCGTGCCACGCGCACCACCACGGTGTCCAGACGGGCGGCTTCCAGGTCTCCAGCGGTCACGGTGATGATGCTCGGTTGTCCGGCGGCACAGACAAAGGGCTGGGGAGATACATCCACGATGTAGGCGCCGCGTCCCACATCCACCAGCAGGTCGGCACGCGCCACCGGTATGCGCCGTCCTTCACGGTCATCAGCCGAGCCGGCCTCGAACATCAACATGAACCGCCCCGACGTGGTGGCCGCCGCCGGGTAGGTGCTGGTAAAATCGTGCGTGATCTCATACACGCCCTCGGCGTTCGGCGTTAACGTCGTGGGGATGGGCAAATCTGCAATGCTGCCATCGGGGTGCACGATGCGGCCGCTGATCGGCTGCGCCTCCCGAATTACGTTACCGGCCTTGTCTATCAACTGGAAACGTACCACGAAAGGTAGCGAGGGTGAATGACGATCGGTGGCCAGGAACTGATTCGTGACCGTGGTCAGGCTCACGTTAGGCGCAGCGAATTTGATGCTGTACGCGCCCGCTCGATCCAAAAACACAGTCACCGGTGAGTCAGAAGTAATCGTCCAAATATCGTCGCGCGGGGCTTTGTCCAGGCGCTCGCTGCCAATTGAAACCACCTCGAAGGGGTTATCGGTGCCACGAAACCATTCAACGTTCGGGTCGCTGTCTTGAACGACCGTGTCGCTCGAGTCCTTGATTTCCACCTTCCCTTTTGGCTTACCCGGCTCATGGCTAATCGTCACCACCAGACGTTGTACATACTTGCTGACATAAACGCGTAGTGTCTCACCAGGCACCAGAGGGAAACCCGAGGTGGGAATGGTATTCTGGAGCTGAGCCACGATTTCGTTGTAGGTCTTCTCGATATCACGGGCGCCGTTCACGCGATACGTGCGCACATGGCTGTAGGTGCGCTGAAAACCTTCCCAAAGCTTGATGTAACGCTCGAAACCCTCTTCGGGCTTACTGGGGTTCTGCAAGAGAATCACGAACAGTGGGATGTCGGGGTGCTCTTCCACCAGCCGCGTGATGGTTTCGCTGCTCTGACCGGCTTCAGGATAGGGCCTGCCGTCGGTCAAGAGCACGACCGCTGGCTGGTTGCCCGGACGTCGCGCGGGCGATTCGAGCAGCTCGCGGTAGGCCATCTCGAGCGCCGGCACCAGTTGGGTCGCCAGTTGCGGCGCAGGCGAGTCAATGGCCCGCGCCAGCACGTCGCGCATTTCTGGCAACGGCCGCAAGGGGCTGATCAACTGCGGCGGCGCTGCCCCCATGCCAATCACGCCCAACTGGTATTCGG
>CAZEPA010000206.1:0-7337 GCA_964513955.1 uncultured Anaerolineae bacterium
GCTCGCGGCGTGCTGACCGCCGCGCAACGTGATGAAATGGCTGCCCGCGTGACCGCCGGCGTGGACGCGGCCACGGAGTACTGTATGGCCGCAGCCTATCCGAAACCGGAAGACGCGCTCTTTCCCGTCTTTGGCAAGATGTGAGGTGACCCATGGCAATTAAAACAAACATTGAAGCCCTCCGCGATACCATGGCGGAAGAGATGCGTCGTGACCCAAGCATCATCATCACCGGCGAAGACGTTGGCCCACGCGGCGGCGTCTTCCGCGCGACCCAAGGCCTGTTCGATGAGTTTGGCCCCGACCGGGTGATTGACAGCCCCCTCTCAGAGCTTTCCATCATTGCGGTGGGGATTGGCATGGCGCTGAACGGTTTGCGCCCCATCTGCGAGATTCAATTTGCCGATTTTATTTTCCCAGCGTTCAACCAGATTGTGAGCGAAGCCGCGCGCTTCCGCTATCGCTCCAATGGTCAGTTTGCCGTGCCGATGTTGATACGCGCGCCGTATGGCGGCGGCATCAGCGGCGGCCTTTATCATTCGCAGTCTATCGAGGCCTTTTTCTCCCACGTGCCCGGTCTCTACGTCGTCGCGCCCAGCACACCGTATGACATGAAAGGCCTGCTGCGCGCGGCCCTGCGCGCACCCGACCCAGTGCTCTTCCTGGAACACAAGAAGGCCTATCGCCTGATCAAAGGCGAGGTGCCAGAGAACGATTACGTGGTGCCAATTGGTAAGGCGGACGTCAAACGCCCGGGCCGCGACCTGACCGTGATCGGCTATGGGCTGATGCTGCACGAGGCGCTGCGCGCGGCCGAGATGGTCGCGCCCGAAGGCATTGATGTCGAGGTCGTTGACCTGCGCACCCTGGCTCCGCTCGACAAAGAGACGATTCTGGCCTCGGTGAAGAAGACGAGCAAGGTGGTGATCGTGCACGAAGACAATAAGACCGGCGGCCTGGCCGGGGAGATCGCGGCCATCATCGCCGAAGAGGCCTTTGAGTACCTGGACGGCCCCATCACGCGGGTTTGCGCGCCGGATGTGCCCGGCGTGCCCTTCAGCCATCCGATGCAAGACTTTTTTATGCCCAACGCAGACAAAATTGCTGCAGCCATTCGCCAGTTGGCGGCCTACTGAGCGCGGCGAGGAGAATCAAACATGGCAACCAAAATTCTGATGCCGCAGTTGGGCGAGAGCGTCGTGGAAGGCACCGTCAGCCGTTGGCGCGTGCAGGTGGGCGACCAGGTCAAGCAGTACGATGTGCTGCTGGAGGTCTCCACCGATAAAGTGGACACTGAAATTCCTTCGCCCGTGGCTGGCACGGTGTTGAGCATCGTTGCAGCCAACGGCGAGACTGTCAAGGCCGGCGCGCTGATTGCCCTCATCGGCGAACCAGGCGAGAGCACGGCCGCGCCAGGCTCACCCGCGCGCCAGGCGCCGGCCCCGGCCGCGGCGGCCGCGCCTCCTGTCCCGGCGGCGACGGACGAATCGCGCCGCCTGTCGCCGGTCGTGGCCAAGATGGCGGCCGAGCACGGCATTGACATGGCGCAGGTTCCCGGCACCGGTTTGGGCGGCCGCGTGACGAAGAAGGATGTGCTGGCCTACCTGGAGCAGCGTGAGATGGCTGAGCCGGCGCCGGCGCCGCCGATGCTCATGCCCTGGGAAACGCCCGGCAGCGGCGATCTGTTCAAGCCGGCCGAACCCTGGTCCGCATCCGCCGCCAGCGAGCCTCCAGCGCCTAAGCCGCCCACGGCGGCTGCGCCTGTTGCCTCGCGTGCGCCTATGGCAGCGGCCGGGGCGGGCGCGGCCGATGAAGAGATCATGCCACTGAGCGCAATGCGGCGCAGCATTGCCAAACATATGGTCGCCAGCAAGTTCACCGCGCCGCACGTCACCACGGTGTTCGAAGCCGACCTCAGCCAGGTCGTTGCGCATCGGGAGGCGGCCAAGGCCGAGTATGAGCGGCTGGGCGTCAAGCTGACCTTCACGCCGTACTTTGTGCAGGCCGTGGTCGCGGCGCTCAAAGCGCATCCGCAGGTCAACGCCTCGTTCAGCGAAGATGCGTTGATTCTGAAGAAACGCGTGCATATCGGCGTCGCCGTGGATATTGGCGATGGATTGCTGGTGCCAGTGGTCAAGGACGCGGACGATTTGACCCTCAAGGGCCTTGCGCGCGCGATTACCGATCTGGCAGAGCGGGCGCGCACGCGCAAGCTCACGCCTGATGAACTGACGGGCAGCACGTTCACGATTACGAATCACGGCGTCTCCGGCAGCCTGTTCGCCACGCCCATCATCAACCAGCCCAACGTCGGCATCCTGGGCGTGGGCGCGATTCAGAGACGGGTGGTGGTCGTCGGCGACGCCATTGCCATCCGGCCCATGTGCTATCTTTCGTTCACTTTTGACCACCGCGCCCTGGATGGCGCGCTGGCCGATCACTTCGCCGCCGCGGTCGTCAAACACCTGGAAACGTGGCGGTGAGAATACAGCGCTGAATGAGGAACGCTGAATGAAAAATAACCCTGGGCTGACCATTCAGCATTCAGAATTCCGCATTCAGAATTATTACACGGAGTAGATCATGCCTGATGTAACTTATGATGTCGTGGTGCTCGGCGGCGGGCCGGGCGGGTATGTGGCGGCGATTCGGGCCGCGCAGTTGGGGCAGAAAACGGCCCTGGTCGAGGCCGAAGCCCTGGGCGGCGTCTGCCTGAATTGGGGATGCATTCCTTCCAAAGCCTTGTTGAAGAACGCGGAAGTGGTCAACACGCTGCACCGCGGCAAGGAATTCGGCTTTGCCTTCGAGAACCTGACTCTCGATTTCACCGTGGCCTATCAGCGCAGCCGCCAAGTGTCCGATCGGCTGGTCAAGGGCGTCGGCAGCCTGATGCGCAAGAACAAAATTGATGTCTTCGAAGGCCGCGGCGTGCTGCGCTCGGCGGGTGAAATTGACGTCACGCTGAACAAGGGCGGCAGCCAGGTTGTCAAGGCCAAGCACATCATCCTGGCGACCGGCGCGCGCGCGCGCGGCCTGCCGGGCCTGGAGCTGGACGGCGAACGCATCCTGGGCTACCGCCAGGCCATCGTGCAGCAGCAGGCGCCTAAGAAGGCCCTGATCGTTGGCGCCGGGCCGATTGGCATGGAATTTGCCTATGTCTGGCGTTCCTACGGCGCCGAGGTGACGGTGATCGAGATGCTGCCGCAGGTCCTGCCGCTGGAGGATGATGAGGTCAGCGCCGAGGTGGCGAAGGCGTTCAAGAAGATGGGCGTCAACGTCCTGACCTCGACCCGCACCGAGGGTGCGGAGCGCACGCCCAACGGCGTCAAGGTCAAGGTCAAGCACGTAGACGGCGGCGCGGAATCGAGCCTGGATGCCGACCTGGTGCTGGTGGCGACCGGCGTGCGTCCCAACAGCGAAGGCATCGGCCTGGACACGGTGGGGGTCAAGACCAACCGCGGCGGTTTCGTCGAGGTGGATGAGTACCTGCGCACCAATGTGCCGGGCATCTACGCCATCGGCGACCTGACCGGCAAACTGGCCCTGGCGCACGTTGGTTCGGCGCAGGGCATTGTGGCGGCTGAGCACATCGCCGGGCATGAGACCATGCCGCTGACCGATGAAAAGTACACGGACATGCCGCGCTGCACCTACTGCAATCCGCAGGTAGCCAGCCTGGGTCTGACCGAGAAGCAGGCGCGCGCCAAAGGTCTGGAGATCAAGGTGGGCAAGTTCCCCTTCATCGCCAACGGCAAGGCGCTGGGGCTGGGCGAGCGTGAGGGCTTCATCAAGATCATCGCGGACGCCAAGTACGGGGAAATCCTGGGCGCGCACCTGGTGGGGCCTGAAGTCACCGAGCTGCTGCCGGAGCTGGTGCTGGCCAAGACGTGGGAACTGACGCCGGACGAGATCGCGCGCAGCGTGCACGCGCATCCGACGCTGTCGGAAGTGCTGATGGAAGCGGCGCACGGCGTGTTTGGCGCGGCGATTCATATGTAGCCGCGGCCAGGGCAGCACACCTAAAAACCCGACTTCGTTGAGAGGTCGGGTTTTTTGTTGATAGGATAGTTGGCTCACTGCGCCGATCGGCTTTCACACGGCAGGGCAAAACATGAGGAGGAGGACTTCGGTCTTTTGGCCATGATCGGTTACTTGCCGAATTCCTGGATGAGTGCGGCCACACGACTGCAAAGCCGTTGTAGACTGTCAGCGTGTTGCATGGCAACATCCGGACGCCAGGGCCCCTGAGCATACTCGATGAGGCGCGACGCATAGGCTGGCCCCTCCGACCGTCCGCTCTGCTGACGTGGCACCATGTCTACCCGGATGTCACGCCGACGGGAACCACGCGCAAGGTTCACCAGGGTTTCTTTGGGGTTGTCCAGATCTTCGGGATGGACGGGAATGCGTGAATGAGCTACCGCAAGGAAGACAGCCAACGTTTCTCGATCAGCCAGGAGCCAGCTCTCGACTTCTCTAACCGCGATGCGCAAGCACATATGAGCCGCAGGCGTGGGCAACCACTGCGCTCGGGCCGGCGGCGCGCACTCGGCATCCCGATCCAGGTCAACGAGGACAATCCAGGGACGCAACCTGGCGGCTTGGTTGTAACCGGACAGTTGTCTTAGCAGTGTCGCCTTGCCGGTCTTGCCATAGACAGGACCCAGGGTTGCGCCCAGATGCTCGACAACCCGGCGCAGGACAGCTTCGTCAGTTGGGCCTTCGACGGCTGCCGAAAAGGCGATCAGCGAAGATGGCATCCGTTTCACTCCCCAAAAAGCGCCAGTTGTTCGGCGCGCTCTGGACGCGTCATGGGCATGACCGCTTCCGCCATGCTCAAGCCGCCGTCGAGCAGCAACCTAACCTCATCCCGCTCACTTGCGTCCGACACGGTAGTGCCCTCTACGGCGGGCTGTAACAGGAGCACCTCGTCCATGCCGATGCCGCTGTCCCGAAGAAGGTCGGTCGAGTGCGTGCTGATCAGGACTTGGCGGCCTGAACGTGCCTGGAGACGAGCAAACATCTGGGGAAGAAAACGCACCACCTCTGGGTGAAGCGACAACTCTGGCTCTTCAAGCAAGAGCGGGCCGGCGCCATCCAAGACGGCCCAGAGGAGTCCTGTCAGCCTGAGCGTGCCGTCCGAAAACTGTTCCTCTGTCTGCCAGGCGCCCTGGGGACGCCAGTGTTCATACTTTCCGCGCAGGTGTGGTGTGCCTTTGAGGTCATCGCGCCATAGCTCGAGTTCGGCCAACTGCGGCACTGCAACCTTCAGCGCGTTGCTGATTCTGCGCAAGCGCGCCTTCTGGGTCTTTTCGGTGGTGCGGGCGATCTGCTCCAGAAAGTCGCCGCCATAGGGATCATTGCTCCGGCCCACCGAGCGGTCTGGCTCCCTGACGAGTTGTGGGACGATGTGCAGGTAACGAATTGTGGCCAGAAAATCGCTCACCGCACGAAATTCCAGATTGGCGTTGACCTGTTCAAGGTAGGTTTGGGTCAGTCGCTCCGGATCGCTGACATCCTTTTCATCTGGGCGTTCGATGATGGTCCTGCCGGCCTTGGCGACCCATTCGCGCTTGATGATCGGCCGTTGCCGGTTGTCTTGGACAAAGCGTAGTTCATAGGCCCAGACTGCAGGGGCTTCATCGTTGCCGATTTGCACCCGCACGACCAATTCCGGGTAGCGACGCGCGGCCAGGCTGCGCAGCTTAGACACACCGCCGCGCTTGCGCACCGCTTCCTGAAACCCGCCACCTACGGCGACAATATCGTGCAATAAGCGAAAGACATCCAGCAAGTTAGATTTCCCCGCAGCGTTTGGCCCCACCAGGAAAACGCGCTGCTGCAGAGCAACATCTGCCAGCGTGAAATTGCGCCAGTTCTCTACGTGCACTGCAGTCAAACGCAGCGGTTGGTTGGCTTTGCTTGCCATGTCACGATCTCCTCATACATTCAGGCTTATGCCAGGCGTAGTTTACACTAATGGCGAATCTGACATGCGCGTAACCGGGCATCGCACGTATTTTACCATACAGCGCGCCCACCAGCGATGCGGGGTGGAGGAGTGGCCGTGGCGAATGGATTTCTCACGTGCGCTGGCGATGTTCATCGCCTCCCGCGGCAAGGCGACTTCGATGAGTTTCTTCCTGTAGGTCATGCTGCTGCCCTCATGATGGATCACTGGCACGGCCCAGCAGATCGGCAAAACGGTAGTTCAGACTGAATACTTCAGAGTCGAGCTCACGCAGGAAAGGCCATCGCAGATAATAGACGCGGTGCTCTGTGTTATTGAAGAACTCGACCATGGCCAAGATGTAGTCGTCGGCGTTACCGAGGCCAGTGCGCAGTTCATTGGTCGTGACGGTGACGGTTTTTGCGCCGCGCACGCGCCCCTTCACCTCGATAAACAGCACTTTGTCAGTACCTGGCATGCGGCTCTCGATGTCGTAGCCCAGTTTTTCGCTCTCTCGATCTATCGGCTCGCGGCCCATTCGGCGCTCCACGTCCATCACAATCTGTCGCGCGCGGGCGGCATTGGCTCGGATGGCTTCAGGGTTGGGATACGTCGCTCCAATCCAGCTCGTCGTAGCCGCAGTCGAGGTCGCTGAGACATGCGGTCTGCTGCCGTGTGGCACAGCCTGGACTACCGTTCCAGCGATTTCGTTGCGTCTTTCATCCGTCACATGACCATCGATGGTACGGGGAGCGATCTCGGGAACTAAGGTGCCTAGACTAGGTACCGGGTCACTGGTCGGAGGCAAGTCTGCAGCAGGTTGCTCGGCCGATTCCACCGGTGTAGCGCAGCTCGCTGCTTCAGGCACATGAGCGGATGCAGCGAGCCTAAAGTTCTCCTGCAAGTAGGCCAGAACGTCCGCGGGCGACCGCTCGAAACTGTAGACAAGGGCATCTTTGATATCCGAACGCCCGAAGGCCCTATCAATTTCCTCTGGCACACGCTTGGCTAACTTCGCCTTAGGAAGGTAATCAACATAAAGACTGCGGTCATGCCAGAACACATCAGCACGTCTCGGCGGCCCAACAGGCATCCCATCAAGGTACGGAGTAATCTCCAGCCCGCCCATCGTTGGATGCCAGATGGTTTGCGTCAGTCTTGCAGCAAGGGCGCGAATGTGCTCCGTTTCTACAGCATCGTCGAGTTCCACCCGCTGCAGATGTGCACCAAAGGTTATTAACCAGTCTCGCTGGTCAAGTGGGGCGGCCAACGGCGGAGGTTGGTCAAACTGCTGCTCGATACACGCGGCGAGAGCAGGGAGATCGGAGAATGGTGTACTGGTCGTGACTGCGTCCGCCAGTTTTCGCAAGTCAGCCGTCTTCTGCTT
>CAZEPA010000207.1:0-7318 GCA_964513955.1 uncultured Anaerolineae bacterium
GCACTTGCGGCCGCACGGTCATCCTCACCACCACATCCTTCGGGCTGCCGTTGATTGGGTTGCCGTTGCGCGTCGCGGTCACGCGAATCGTGCCTTCAAAGATGTTGGGCGCCAGGGCGCCCGGGTTCACCGTCACACTCACGCTCTGCCCGTTGGCGCCGGTGCTGCCGGAGCTGGGGCTGACGCTGAGCCAGGCGGAGCCGCTGGTCACGCTGGCCGACCAGTTAATCGTGTCGCTGTTGCCGTCATTCTTGACGGTGAAAGTTTGTGCGGCCGGGGAGCCGCCGCCGAAGTCAGCTGAAAAGCTCAAGCTCGTGGGCGTCACGTTCAGGTTGGGGTTGACCTGCACGCCCTGGCCGTCCACATTGCCGATGGCAAAGGAGCTTTTCCAGCTGCCGGTGTACTCAAGATAGTCGTTGTTGACCTCGGGCTGTGGGTAGTAACGCACAGAGGCATCACGAATGATCACCGCTTCGTCGCGTCCGTCGCCGTCAAGGTCGCCGGCGTCTACATCATTCCAGCCCGGCCCCAGATTGGCCGGCTCGAAATCACGCATCGAGGTGCCGCTGGGATTGCGGATGGCCAACTGGATGACGTTGTTGTCATTGACGCTGCGCAGCATCAGCACTTCGTCATCGCCATCGCCATTCAGGTCGCCGACCGCCAGGCTCGTGAAGTTGGGGTACAGTTTCTCGCCGTACAATTCATCCCACTGGTTGGACGAACGCCAGCGCCAGACCCAGAAGGAGTTGAGTTGGAAAAGCACGCCTGTGCGGGTCAACGCCAGTTCGTGTTTGGGGGTAGAGTCGAGATAGATATCGCCAATCGCGACGTCAGTCCATATGAAGCCGGAGGTGCTGTCAATCAGCACGCTGAAGTTGTTGCCGCTCCAGGCTTTGACCAGCTTATCCGCGTCGCGCAGCATGACGAAATCGGCGCGCCCGTCGCCGTCAATGTCGCCCGTGACCAGCGTGCGGAAGGGGGCGCCGAAGGTCTCCGTGTAGACCTGCGTCCAGGTCGTGCCGGTGGCATCGCCGCGCCAGACATAGAGCCTCTCGCCGCTGCCTTCAGAATGAGTGGCTAGAATTTCATCGCGCCCATCATTGTTCAGGTCGCCGGTGGCTACCAGTCGCCAGACTCGTCCGCCCGTCACCGTTTGCTCGAAGGCAACGGTCGTCGCGCCGCTCGGTTTGAACGGATCAAATGCCTTGAGCGTGCCGCCCTGGATGGCGATGATTTCATCATCGCCGTCGCCGTTGAGATCGCCCACGGCTACTTTTTCCCAACCCAAATCAGGCGACTGCCAGGTCGCTGGCTGAAAACCAGACTGAGTGTAGGGGTCTTTGACCATAATGCGGCCGCGATTGTTGGATGAGTTGTCAATGACGATGATCTCGGCATCGGTCACGACGGCGCCTACCGGTTTTGCAGTCACCGGCGCCAGGCTGCTCAAAGGCAGCATCGCCACCACGGCGAGCAAGCGCCACAGTTTGAATCGGTTTTTGTGCATTAGTTTCTTTCTCCCGTGAATCGAAAGGTATTTGCCTTCGGGTTGCGCACACAGCGCGGCATTATAACATAAGCAAAGACGGCTTCAAAACCTTCTCTATGAAGGCCGTTTTTACGATTTGCGTGAGTTAGCTTATAATTCCTCCCATGCCTTTTGATTTCACTCTGCTCGCGCACGATTCAACCACCGCGGCGCGCACGGGCGTTTTCCAAACGCCGCATGGCCCCATTGCCACGCCTTGTTTTGCCCCGGTGGGCACGCAGGCCACCGTCAAGACCCTGACCCCGGCCGATCTGCACGAGCTGGGCGCGACGCTGATCCTGGCCAACACCTATCACCTCTACCTGCGCCCCGGCAGCGAGCTGATCGGCCGCCTGGGCGGGCTGCACCGCTTCATGGCCTGGGACGGCCCCATCCTCACTGATTCGGGCGGTTATCAGGTCTTCAGCCTGGCCCACCGGCGCAAGCTGGATGCGGACGGCGTCACGTTTCGCTCGCACCTCGACGGCAGCCTGCACCGCTTTACGCCGGAAAAGGTGATGCAGATTCAAGCTGACCTGGGCGCGGACATCATCATGGCATTGGATGAGTGCCCTGATCCGCTCGATCGCCGCTACAACGAACTGGCCTTGCAGCGCACCCATGCCTGGGCCGCGCGCTGCCGTGAATCCCAGCGCCGGGACGATCAAGCCCTCTTTGGCATCGTGCAGGGCGGCATCTTTCCCGACCTGCGGGTGCAGAGCGCGCACTTCCTGCGCAGTCTTGACTTCCCTGGCTATGGCATTGGGGGGCTGGCCGTTGGTGAAACCAAAGAGCAGATGTACGCCACGCTCGACATCACCCTGCCGGAACTGCCCGCCGGTCGGCCGCGTTACCTGATGGGCGTCGGCGCGCCGGAAGACCTGATCGAAGCCGTCGCGCGCGGCGTGGACTTGTTCGACTGTGTGCTGCCCACGCGCGTGGCGCGCAACGGCGGGTTGATGACGCGCCAGGGGCGCCTCAATCTGCGCAACGCGCAGTACGCGGCCGACACCGGGCCGGTGGAGGAAGGCTGCACCTGCACCTGCTGCCGCACCTTCACACGCGCCTATTTGCGCCACCTGTTCAAGGCCGGCGAAATTTTGGCCCTGCGCCTGGCCACGATGCACAACCTCCATTTTCTCTTGACCCTGATGGCCGACATGCGCGCCGCGATTAACGCCGGCCATTTTGCCGAACTGCGCAGCGATTTCCTGGCTGCTTATGAAAGGCCGGATCAGGACACGCGTCACCGCCAACATGCCGCGCATCGGCAGCGGCTGGCGGCCCGGGCCGGCGCGTGAACGGGCCGGTTGTGACGCGCCTGATTGTCCTGCTGCTGGCCGGGCTGCTGACCGCCTGCAGCGGCACGCAGGTTGAAACGCCCACGCCGCAGCGCATCCGCATCGCCGGCTCCACCAGCGCCCAACCGTTGCTGCTGACGCTAACCAGCGCCTATCACCAGCAGCATCCTCACATCTCCTTCGATCTGCAACCGGTGGGCAGTGCATTGGGCCAGGCCATGCTCGTCAGCGGGCAGGTTGATCTGGCTGTCTCCTCGTGGCTGACCAGCACCCAACTCCCTGGTTTGCAGGTCATTCCCATCGCGAGCGATGCCGTGACCGTGATTGTGCAGGCGCGCAATCCCGTCACCAACGTCACCCTGCTGCAACTGCGCGCCATCTACCAGGGACACATTCTGGACTGGAAAGACATCGGCGGTCGGAGCGGGGAAATCCTGGTGGTCAGCCGCGAAGAAGGCTCGGGCACGCGGGCTTTGTTTGAAAAGAACGTCATGGGGGATCAGCGCGTCACGCTGACTGCGGTCGTCATGCCCAGTGAAGAGGCGGTGCGGGCTTATGTTGCCACCCACGTGAACGCCATCGGCTATGCCTCTCTCGTGGGGGAGGGCCAGCAGGACGCCAATGCCAAAGTGAAGACGTTGGCTGTAGAGGATGTGGTTCCCAAAATCGCCGCCTTACCGACCTCTGGTTATCATCTCACGCGCACCATCTACCTCCTGGCGCGCCAGCCCGTCGAGGCGTCGCTGCAGCCCTTCTTGACTTTTGTGAGCCGCGAGACCAGGGTGAGATAGAGAGATCAGAGACCAGAGAGTGGAGACCAGGGACTGGAGATTGGAGATCAGAGACCAGGTGCGTCGAAGGCGGATGATCTCCGGTCTCCGGTCTCGCATGTTTGACCGCTGCGTGCCTTGACCTATACTTGAGCGATATGAAAGGACGGTGCCCGATGACTGTAGCCGAGGCAACGAATGACGTTCGTACCCAATTTGAAGGGCTGGCGCAAAGCGCGGCGCTGCTGCGCGCCTGGCAAGCGCACTACGTGGACGCACTGGCCGCGCAGCAGAAGGCCGCCTTGCTCGAACTGGCGACGGCTTACGCGGGCCGGCGCGAGTCCGCGCAGGCCGAGTTTCGCCAACAGGGGGCTGCCGCGGACGCCAGCCTGGCAGATGAGACTGCGCAAATCCACACGCGTTGGCAGGCGGACCGCGCGGCCTTCGCCTGGCTCGCCGGCTCCTGGGACGCTGCTGCCGCCGAAGGATACGCGCCGCCCGCCCTGACGGCGCCCACGCCCAGCGCTGTGCGCATCGGCCGCTTGCGTCTGCAAGGCGACCCCGGTGCGTGGGATATGCCGGCGTTAGCGCCCTTGCTCGGTCATGCGCATGTGCTGATTGACGCTCGCGGCGTCGCCGCGATGGCCGCTGCCAGCCGGACGCTGCTGCAGTCCATCCTGCTGCGCCTGGTGTTGACTTGCCCGCCGCGCCGCGTGCAGTTGACGCTGTGCGAACCGGGCGGCGCCGGCAGCTTGCTGGCCGGTTTCCTGCATCTGCCGCAAGAGCAGCGTGGGCCGCGCGTTTTTGTACGGCCGGACGAGCTGAGCGCGCAGTTGGCGCAGATCAGCGAGCACATCACGCACGTGGCCCAGGAGCGGCTGCGCAACGTTTACGCCACGGTGGAAGACTACAACGCGGCCAACCCCGCCACGGCCGTGCCCTACCGTGTGCTGGTGATTGCCGGCCTGCCCGCTGGCTGCGACGAGCGCACCTGGGCGGCCCTCCTGCAAGTGGCGCGCACCGGGCCGGCCGCGGGCGTTTACCTGCTGGCGACCCTAGACAGCCTGACGCCGCCTGCGCGCAACATCAACCTTGCCGACCTGACTGCGCTGTGTACACCGCTGCGCTTCACCGCGCCCGACTGCCTGCTCTGGCAGGACGCGGAGCTGGGCGAATTTGCTGTCACCCCGGACGCGCCGCCGTCCGCCGGACAGATGAACGCCTGGCTGACCACGGCCGGCGCAGGGCTGGCGCAGACGGCGACCGCGCTCGACTTTGCGCAGATCATGCCGCCGCCAGAACGGCGCTGGACCGGCAGCAGCCGCGAGGCGCTGGATATCCCGATCGGCCTGGACAGCACAGGCGCGGTCTATCGTCTGCAGTTGGGCCGCGGCGTCATCCATCACGGCCTGCTGGGCGGCGCGCCTGGCTCTGGTAAGTCCAATCTGCTGCATGTCCTGATTATGCAGTTGGCCCTGACTTATTCACCGGACGAGGTCGAACTCTATCTCTTGGACTTCCGTGAAGGCGTCGAATTTCAGGAATACGTGACTCTGCCGCACGCGCGCGTGGTCGCCCTGGAAAGCGAACGTGAGTTCGCGTTGAGTATCCTGGAACGCTTGCAAGCCGAAATGACGGCGCGCGGCGACCGCTTCCGGCCGGCTGGTGTGCAGCTCCTTGCCGACTACGTCGGCGTGACAGGGCGCCCCTTCCCGCGCATTCTCCTCATCATTGACGAGTTCCAGGTGCTCTTCAGCGAAGAGGACGCGCTGGCGCGTCAGGCCAGCGGGATCCTCGATAGTCTCACACGCCTCGGTCGCGGCTTTGGCATCCATGTCTTGCTCAGCTCACAGACGCCAACCATCTCCGGCCTCTACAGCCGCACGCTGTACGAGCAGATGGGGCTGCGCATGGCGCTGCGGTGTACACCGATGGTCTCGCAGGCGGTGTTGGGCGACGGGAACGTGGCGGCCAGCCAGTTGAGCCAGGTCGGCCGGGCGATTGTCAACGACGGACTGGGCGCCTCGCAGCAAAACCGCGAGGTGCAGGTCGCGCTGCTGCCCGCCTCCGAACGCCGCACCGCGCTGGCCGCGGTGCGTACGCTGGCGCACGCGCGCAACGATCCGCCGGCCGTAACTTTTGCCGCCAGCGCGCCGGCAAGAGTGGAAGCCAACCCCGAATTACAGGCGGCCCTGGCTTCCGGGCGCACGGCCGTGCTCGACGATGGCGTGCAAATCTGGCTGGGCGAACCGCTCGCGATCAAAGCGCCTACCGCGGCGCGCCTGGACCGCTACGAAGCGTCCAACCTGCTGATCATCGGCGGCGATGAAGATCAGGCGTTCGGTTTGCTCATCGCGGCCGTGCTCAGCGTGGCCGCGCAGTGCAATCCCGCGCAGGCTCAGTTCTTGGTTGGCGACTTCACGCGGCCCACGTCGCGCTACTTTGGGCTTTTCGGTCGCCTGAACTTGCCCCACCACACCGAGGTGCTGAATGTGCGCCAGTTACGCGGCCTTGCCCCGACGGCTTCTGCGGCCGACGCCAGCAGCACTCCTGCGCCGGGCCGGACCTCCCGCTTCGATTTCTCGACGGCCGCGCTGAACGCGACGCCCGCTGCCACGCCATCGGCCGCACCGCTGGACCGCCTGGTGGCGCTGATTGCCGAGCGTTCGGCGCAGATGGATGCCGGGGTCGTACCGGACGGCCCGGCCATCTACCTGGTGCTGGCCGGCCTGCACGCCTGGCGCGACCTGCGGCCGGTGGAATTCAAATCCTCGCCCGCGGCCGAGCAGGTCCTGCGTATGGCGGCGCGCGGGCCGGAGGTGGGTGTGCATATCCTTGCCTGGGCCGACAGTTACGCCACGCTGGAGCAGAGTTTCAAGCGCGCGGGCGTGGCCCATTTCGATCACCGCGCCATCCTGCGCGTGAGCGAGCCCGACAGCAACAATCTGTTGGGCAGCCCCTTGGCTGCGCGTTTACCCGATGGCCGCGCGCTATACCGCTTCGAAGGCGCCGCGCAGGGGGTGGTGGAAAAATTCAAACCCTACGTTGTGCCCGAGGCGACCGTCCTGGCAGCCCTGGTTGCGCAGATTCGTGATATAGTTTCATGAACACCCGAAAAATAGATCGGCAATGCGGGTCTCGGCCTGCGCCTGGCTGGCTTGCATCGTAGGTCACGCCTCGGGCGTGACGACGTCGTCTGCGGCAGATCGTGCTCTTGTGCGCCTTGCGCAGGTTCTCGACACCAGGCGTCGCATCCACCCGCTGCGCCTCCTATACCATTGATCGAAAGGAAACATCTCTATGGCCAACAACCAAGATTTGCCCATCATCCTGCGTGCCGCCCTGCGCGCCTATGAACAGGCGCGCGCGGTGCGTCTGCAAGCCGAACGCCAGGCGAGCGCACAGAGGGAACGCGCCACAGCCGAGCTCAACGCGGCCGAACAGGACGAGCGCGGCCGTTTGGAAGCCGCCCAGCGCAGCCAGCGCACCATGGCCGACGCTGAGCAGGCGCGCCTGGGCGACCTGGCCGCCGCGGTGACCGGCCTCGAACAAGCGGCGCGCACCGCCCTGGCCCAGGCTGGTCTGGCCCACATCGCCGGCGCGCCCACGGCCGTGGATGGCGCGCCCGCCAAAGCCCGGCGCGGCGACGCCGAGGTGAGCGACCTCTTCGTGCAGGCCCAAACCGGCTACGTGGCGCTGCGTGAGGCGCTCTACCG
>CAZEPA010000208.1:0-7307 GCA_964513955.1 uncultured Anaerolineae bacterium
CAGGAGGGCTGCGGCGCCGGTCAGCGTTGCCAGGGCCAGGGCCACGATCAGCCAGGCGTTGATGGGGGCGGCAGAGCCGCTGTCCAGGCTGCTCAACTCAACGCCAGTCGGCGAGCCTGGGGTGGGCGTGGCCGTCGGCGTAGCGGTGGGCGGCAGCGGGGTGTTGGTTGGCGTGGCGGTCGGCGGCACCGGCGTGTTGGTCGGCGTCGCGGTGGGCGGCACCGGGGTGTTGGTCGGCGTGGCCGTGGGCGGCGCGCCGCAGGTCAGGTTGAGCGTGACCGAGGCCACGGTGCCGGTGTCCGAGGCGGCGTTGTCGGAGGCGCAGAACTGCCAGGTGCCGTTGCTGGCCAGGCCAGCGAAGCCGGCGAAATTGGCCAGCGAGCCGCTGAAGCCGTCGGGGCTGGGGCTGTACGAGCAGCGGCCGTCGTCCTGGCAGACCACCTGGTTGGTGGCGATGGTATTGCCCATGCTTTCGGCCGGGTCGCCGCTGGCGTCAGTGAAGAGCAGTGGGAACAGCGCGGACATGTTGGACGAATCGCCAACGCCCGTCCCGGTGCCGCCTGGGCGATTGAGCATCGCCAGGAACGGCGAGCCGCCCGGGGCCATCAGCTGGAAGACCAGGTCGCCAATCCAGGTGTGCGTGACGGCGGTGGAGACGGTGATGTTGGTGATGGTGCCCACATCTGTGACCACGATGGGGAAGCAGATGCCTGCCGGGCTGTTGTCCGGAATCGCGGTGTTCGGGTTGATCGTAACTGATCCGCAGGCGCCCGCGGCTGGTGTATTGGTGGCTGTCGGCGTGGCCGTCGGCGGCATGGGCGTATTGGTCGGGGTATCAGTCGGCGTGGCGGTTGGCACTACCGGCGTGTTGGTTGGGGTGGCGGTCGGCGGCACCGGCGTGTCGGTCGGCGTGGCCGTGGGCGGCACCGGCGTGTCGGTCGGCGTGGCCGTTGGCGCCGTTGGGCAGTCGGCGGTGGCGACAATATCATCCACATACCAACCTTCGGCGCTGACTGAGCTGTCGGAGCCGAGGCGGAAGCGCAGCCACACGTTTTGCCCCGCGTACGGCAGCAGATTGACTGTTACCTGCACGAAGCTGGTGCCGTTAGGGTTGGCGGCCCAGGCCGAGCGGCCGCCCAGAGGGTTGCCAAACGTCGAGCTAATCGTGCCGTTATAGCCGCCGCTGGTGATGTTTGGCCCGGCATCTTGCCAGGTCGCGCCGCCATCGGTGGACGTTTCCAGGACACCACCGTCATAGTAGTTGGCGCCGGAAAACTCGAATGCGAAGCGGTGATAGAAGGTCAGGGAAGCCGCCGTGGCCGCAGCCGGGATCGGCAGCGGGTTGATCAGCGATAGGCGCTGGTCGTTGATCGCGGCTGGATCCGGTGCAAAGGCCGAATAGGCGCCGCTGTTGAAGGCTGCGATAGATGCGCTCCAGCCCGGCGTGCCGCTGGTGGCAAAGGTGTTGAGCGTGCCGCTCTCGAAGCCTTCATTGAAGTTGACCGGCACACAGGTTGCGGGCGTATTGGTTGGCGTACTGGTCGGGGTGCTCGTCGGCGGCACCGGGGTGTCGGTTGGTGTCGGGGTGTTCGTCGGCGTTGAGGTGTTCGTCGGCGTCGTTGTCGGCGTGAAAGTAGGCCCGGCCGGCTGGCAAGCTGTCACGCTGACGTCGTCCACGGCCAGGCCGGCGAGGTTGACGGAAGAATCGCCGTCGAGATGGAAGACCAGTTCCGTATTCTGGCCGGCGTAGCTGCTGATGTCGCGCTGCCAGCGCCCCCAGCCGGCCGACTCATTGATCGTAACGGCGCCGACACCGGTTGTCATTGTCGGACCGTACCACTCCCACAAGCGAGTTGGGCTGGCGCCGCCGACCTGGCGTACATCCACCCAGGCATGATCGAAGGTGGTCGTTTCAATCTGGTACTTTTGGTTCCAGGTGACAATCACTGGTGCGACGAGACCGGCCAGGTTGAGATTGGGTGAGAGGAGATCTTGACTGCTGCTGGCACTGTACGTGCCGCCGAGGTTGGTCTTCCAGCAGTTGACGCCGCCGTTGCAGGTATTGATCGGCGCGGCGGTGGGGCTGCCCCAGGCCCAGGTGTCGGCCGTACCGGAATGGGTGAAGCCGCCATCATTGGCCTCGAAATCGGAGCTGTAGACCGTCACCGCCGTGGTGTTGGCCGGACAGGTGGGCGGCGGCGCTGGCTCGCACACGCGCAGACTCCAGCCCAACAGGGTGCCGCCGCTGGTGTTCGTCGTATCATCGGTCAGCCGGAGCGCCCAGGTGCCGCCGGCATCCTGGCCGTCGAACCAATCGAGGCGATAAGTAGCTTCGGGTTGGAAGGACGGTCCGGCCAGGACTGTGTACAAGGGGGGCATCGCCGCTTCGTCGTCGTAGGTTGTGGTCATGGTGACGAAGCCGCCGGTCGCGGCCGAACCGATGTCTGTGAAGAGGGCGACTTCATTGCCCCCCGGTGCAACCAGGGTCACATCCAGATCGGCCATCAGGGAGTGCGTCAGGTTCACACTCACGTTCAGGTCTGCAATGCGCGGATTGCCAGGCACGGTCACGGCGGAGCTGGTAAAGCCGCTCGCGGGGCCGAGCGCCTTTGGCACATCGGTGCTGGTATAGGTGGTGCAGGTCTGCTGCGCAGCCCGGTGCACGGAGACGCTCAGCGTGTAATCGCCAATGGTCGTGCCCCCGGTGGGAACCATGACGACGACGTAGTAGGTGCCGGCTTGCTGCACCGTCATGAAGTGCGCTTCCGACAGTGGATTGGCGGCGGAGCCGGCGGTGGTATCATTCACCGTCAAGATGAAGTTGCTGAAGAGGCCAATTGCCAGCTGCCCGTTCCACTGCGTGTTGTCGCGCGTGGGATCCAAATCCAGGCTGGCGTAGATGGTATCTCCTGCGTTCAGGCTGACGGAGAAGTAGTCCAGGTCGGTGGTGGCGCTGGTGCTGCCGGCGATCCAGCCCGAGGAAGGCAGCACGTTAGCGGTGGCTGGGGTATCGTTGGATTCCACCTCGGCTGCCGGCGATCCGCTCTGCACGCGCACGTGCAGGTGGTACGGGCGGGTTTGGGTGGTGGCGCTAAAATTGGTGACCTTGAGATAGTAGGTGCCGCTGCTCGGGATGACGGCGCCGGCGATGCTCGACGACGTGGTTCCTAATGAACCATCGTTGTCGTCTGTTTCGATCACCGTCGTGCCATCGCTGGCAATCAAGGCCAGTATCGTATCAAGCGAGGAAGCCGAAAAGGAGGTCATCGTCGCGGCGTAGACGCGATCGCCGGCGTTGGCCGTAAAGGAGAAGAAGTCTATGTCGGCATTGGGGTAGATATTGCCCCAAATGACGGTATCGGTGCTGCCGAGGGCCGTCGCGGTCGCGGCCGTACCGTTCGGCTCGACCTCTCCCTGCAGGGCCTGGTCGTGAGGGGCGTAAGGGATAGCGTCGGTGGGCGGGGTGTTCGGCGCCTTCTTATCTTCTGACTGTTCGTCAGACGGTATCAAATCGGCGATTTTGGGCGGATTAGCCGCGTCGAATGTGGGCGCCGCGGCGGACTTGGCGACGGGTTGGCCGCTTGGTTGGCCAACAGGTTGGGCGAACGCCAGGCTGCCGGATGCAATCACCAGCAGAACCAGGCTCGCGACGAGTACCAGACGCAACAGGGATGAACGAACCATGAGTGTCCTCCTTACGAAACGAGCGGCGAAACACGTGGTGAATCAACCCAGGGAGCGGGCGCAAAAACAAGCCAGGGCGGAACGCGATAGGGTGCTAGGCTTGTGTTTGACGGCGCTGTCAACCGTTGATTCGGACACAAACAGAGGTGGGGGCAACGGGGGCCGGTGAAGAATACGAACGCGGGCGGGATTGTAGCGTCAAGCGGCGCTGCTGTCAAATGCAGCGTAACCTGGAGACCTCATCCAAATTGAGCACAGGGGGCTGCGCATCGAACGGCCGCGCGCGGGGTTTTTGTCTGTTGCAAAGGCTGGATACAGCCCCACATGGTGCACAACGGAGGATCATGAACGATGAACTGGACGCAAGCAGCAGCGGCGGTATTGGCGGGCTACGTGATCGGGTCTGTCCCGATTGGATTCCTGGTGGCCCGCGCACACGGAGTCAACATTTTGCAGCACGGCAGCGGCCGTACGGGCGGCACCAATGTGCTGCGCGCGCTGGGCTTTGGCCCGGCTGCGTTGACCGTGCTGGGCGATGCGCTGAAGGCGGTCATTGCCATTGCCCTGGCGCGGCATCTGTTGCTGACGGGTGAACTGGGCGCGGCGCTGGCCGGTGCGGCCGCGATCATCGGCCACAACTGGTCAGTCTTTCTCAAGTTTCGCGGCGGCGCAGGCGGCATGTCAACGGCCGCGGGGCTCATTGCACTCAATGTCTATGTAGGCCTTCCCATGCTCATCGTGGCAGCCATCGTTTTCTACCTCTCGCGCTATGCCTCTGTCGCCACGTTGACCGCGTCGGTCGGCGGACTGGCGGCCCTCACTGTCATCTTGCTGGCGTTTCCCGCCTTGGCCCATTGGGAGCACCTGGTCTACGGCTTTCTCACCTCGCTGGCGTGCGTGTGGGCGCTGCGCCCCAACATTCAACGCTTGTTCGCCGGCACCGAACGGCGCGTGACGCGTTGGTGAGTGGCACAGGCGTCGTGCAGGGACTGGGGAACGAACATGGTTTGACGCAAAACTGCTCCCAGGGGCAGCAGAGCAAGAACCGCGGCAAGGATCGAATGGAACTTACGATAGGGTTGCGGCGATGAGGACATGCGCTGGCCGCGACGAATCTACCAGGCGCGCTCCTGGTTGACGTGACCGGTGCGGAAGAAACGACGGGCGCGCTGAAGTTCAGCCGGCGCAGGTTGCCGTAGGCCGAGCAAATTGCGCAGCCCTTCCACGCGCTGCTGCTCCAGGCTGACCAGGCGCTCCATCAAACGCAGCTTGGCGCTCGCGTCTGGCAGCGCATGGACCGCTTCCTTCATCGCATCCCAGTGTCCGCCGAAGTCGCGCAGACAAACCAGGGTGAGCCAGTAGTCGTTGTAGGTGTAAATAATCTCTTGGCCGCGGTTGACCGTCGCGGAAAACGTTTCGCCGCCCAACGGCTCAGGCCGCTCGATGCGCGTGATATGACCAGGCGTCGCGCTCATCGTCTGATAAGCCTGCGCCAGCAGGGCGCCCTGCGTCTGGCTAATCCCGCCGGCCGCGGTCAGATAGGCAAAGAAATCGCGCACGGTTGTCGCCATGGCCAACCGCTCAGCCACGCCGATGCGCCCTAGCACTTTGCGGTCGGTAAAATCGGTGATCAACTCGCTAAAATGATACGCGCGCAGCGTTTCCAGGCCCGTAATCTCCGGCCCCAGGTGATCGAGGTACCACACCAGGAAACGGATCGTTTCCCAGGCCGCTTCACAGGTTTCGGCATCCGCGCCTTGAGTGGCCAGCGTCTGCAAAAACCCTTCGACAAAGCGACGCTCGATATGAGTTTCCCAATCAACCTCTGCTTCATAGAAGTGCGCCACATGCTGTAAGATGCGCTGCATAGAAGCTGAATCTGTCTCGTGCCCCATTGTGCCCATGCTGTCGTGCTCCACAGGGGAATCGTGCGCGGCTTGCTCTCTCTTCTCTACGTTGTCATTATACCCGATGAGGCGCTCACAAGAAAAAAGGGGCTTCTCTGTGCGCTCTGGCGGAAGACCTCATGCGCAGTTACTCCAAGCCGCCCGCTGGCGTTTTTTCCTCCTGGCTTGTCTTGTGGCATAATGAGGGTGTTGCGGCTCACATTCTGGGTTTGTTCGATCACCGAGGCAAAGATAGGCGCCATGACCACACGTAAACACGAAGTCTCAGACCTGCAAGGCTTGGGCGATCATTTGCAGGACATTCAACGCATTCAAGCGCCCACCACGCGGCGCCCAACGCAGACGCCAGAGCCGAAGCTGGCGCCCATCTATCAACTCAAAATCACGTTGCGCGACATCAAGCCGCCGATCTGGCGCCGCGTACAGGCGCCAGGCAACATCACCCTTGCCAAGCTGCACACCCTGATCCAGGTCGCGATGGGCTGGACCGATTCTCATTTGCACAGCTTTCAGGTGGGCGACGTAATTTATGCTGTGCCAGACCCGAACTATGACTTCGAGGTCAAAAACTCACGCCGCGCCCGACTGGCTGAGGTGGCGCCTACCGAGAAGTCGAAGATCCTGTACGAATATGACTTTGGCGATAGTTGGGAGCATGATATTCTGGTTGAGAAGGTGCTGCCGCCCGATCCCAACGCGCGCCTGCCGGTTTGTCTAGCCGGCCGCCGGGCTTGCCCGCCGGAAGATGTGGGCGGCGTTGAGGGTTACGCCAATTTCCTTGAAATCATGCGCGATCCGGAAAACCCAGAACACGAAGAGATGCTGAGCTGGTATGGCGCTGAATTCGACTCCGAAGCCTTTGATGGGGATGAAATCACGCGCGCGCTGCAGAAGATGAAATGGTAGGATGCTGTGATGAGGAAGAGGCCGGTATGATCCGCAAGAAGAATCGCGATCAGGGAACGGGCACAGCGCAATTTTGGCTGCTTGGGCTGCTGCTCGTCATCGCGGTTGGACTAAGCGCCTGCCAGGCGCGGACACAGCCACCCACGACAACCCCACCATCCCCCACGGCCGCCCCCGCGCCGCCGACGCCCGCGGCGCTTGACGCCCCCGTGGCGCCTGTGACCGGTCTGCCGCAAGGCAGCGATGGCCTCGGCTGGTGGAACAATTCGGTGTTCTATGAGGTATTCGTACGCTCGTTCTATGATTCAAACGGCGACGGCATTGGCGATCTCAACGGCCTGATCGCCAGGTTGGACTACCTCAACGACGGCAACCCCGCCACAACCAACGATCTGGGGGTCACGGGCCTTTGGCTCATGCCGATCATGGTCTCGCCCAGCTATCACGGCTACGACATCACTGACTACTACCGGGTCAACCCAGATTACGGGACCAACGACGATTTCAAGCGCCTGATGGTCGAGGCGCACAAGCGCGGCATACGCGTGCTGATTGACATGGTGCTCAACCACACGTCCAACGAGCATCCCTGGTTTGTGGAAGCACAGCAGCCCGGCTCAGCCAGGGAGAATTGGTACATCTGGTCCCCTACGCGGCCTCCTTATTTGGGGCCGTGGGGACAGAATGTCTGGCACAAGCTCGGCGACCGCTACTACTACGGCATTTTTTGGGAAGGCATGCCAGACCTTAACTATCGTAATTCCGAAGTGGTTGCGGAGATGGACAAGGTCAGCGCATTCTGGCTGCAGG
>CAZEPA010000209.1:0-7262 GCA_964513955.1 uncultured Anaerolineae bacterium
GCGAAAAATTGAGCCGCGCCACGTCCATGCCGGCGGCGATCAGGTTGTTCAACACATCTGGTTCGCGGCTGGCCGGGCCAATGGTGCAAATGATCTTCGTGCGCAGACGGGCTTGGTTCATTGTGAAATCATCTCCCGTGGTGGATCAAGATCAGTGTCATCCAGGCTGAGAAGGGATGGTTCCTCAGGTTGCGGGGACATGGGCGGCGCCGCGGATTCGGTAGCGGCCTCAATGGCTGCCCGAATCGTACGCGTCACCGCTTTGACGACCCGCGGCAACGGTCGTTCACTGTGGCGCTCGGCAAAATGAGTCAGCGCAGTCAGCAGGTCAATGTCAACCCCATAACGTTCGCGCAGACGATCGCGATGATAGGTAATCCAGAGATAGAGGTCGGCCTCGGTGCGCTTGGGGAATTCTTTCAGAATATGGCTGTCGCGAATGATCTGCACATTGGGCAGATAGACATGGTCATACCAACTTTCGACCGCCTCGTGATAGGGCACATCGCGCTGCTGTTCCAGCCCCAGGTAATAGTGATGGACGTGAATATGCTCCAGGAGCTGTTGATAGCGGCCTGGCTCGGTGAGCTCGATGTGCGCATCAGGCCGTAGGGTGTTGAGATCAGTCTGATCGAGAAAATGCGCATACTCGATCTTAATGATCATTTCGTCAGGCTGCACCGAGGGGGAGAGCTCAACCGGCACATCAATCACCGTGACCCAGGCCTCGATATGGCTCAGGCCGTTGGCACGCGCCACGGACACGCGGTGATTGCCATCGCGCACAAAATAGACCTCGCCCAGTTGATAGACCTCGATCGGCGGCAGGTCTTCCAGGCGGTTGAGGGCCATATCAATCCGCTTCCACCGCTCGGCATTGGCGCCGCTGAGGGGAACGAAGTAGCGGTCAAAGTCGCGGTAGCGCCCCACGCTGCCGACAATCCGGTCCAGTCGAATCATCTGGGTGTCGCGCATCTTGATCTGCCCTCGGGCCAGCAGCAGGTCTTTCACTTCATCGTAGGACATCAGACGATCGGACTTGCCCGTCAACGAATTGAGGATTTGACGAACAAGCGCCTGGCCCTGCACGCGATGAAAGCGTTCATACGCGGCATTCGAGGAATAAAGGGCATTACTTGCCATACGTGCATTCCATTAAAAACGGGAGCCAGCCCATGGTGCTGCCCCCGTTGCATTACCTTCAGATTTTGCACCGCCCGACCCAGGCCCGTGTCCGCCCACAAGACAGCCACGACAGGCGGTCAAGTGTCGGGCGAATGGCTGAGTGCGAAGGTTGGTCGCGGTTGGCGGCGCACGTAGTTTAGCACACATCAGAATGGTTGTCTAGCCAGAAGAAGATTCAAATGGCAAACGGCTCAGGTGCATTGTTCATGAGTTGGTCAAGGATGCGCAGTTCGCGGCGCTGAATGGTCTGCAGAAAATAGTCCGCGCCCTGCATGTGCTTGAACGCAGCAAAACCTTGCTCAAGGAAATCCTGCAGCTCAATCCAACCTGCGCGATAAGCCGGCCCGTGCGCCAGGCGTAAGGTCAGGCTGATGAAGGGCAGCCGCGTCAGGCGGTCAATGCCACGGCCCACCTGGCCGATCAGTTCAATCTGATGGCGGCGCACGGCCAGATTGTCACACAGCTGGTATCCCCTGGCGTACTGCTGCGGAGTCAAGGAGTCGGTGACGCCGAGTTGGTTCACCAGCACATCGAGGAGCTGCGCGTCCAACTCGCGCGTCAGATTGTTGAGCTCGATGGTCAGCGTGAGCGTGTGCAGCAGGCGCTCAGGCAAGAAGCGCAGCATGAACTGGTACATGCGCTCCACGTCCTGGTCCCGCTGGCTAAAATCGCGCGGGGCATAGATGTGATCGAGAAAAAAGCGGCAGCCCAGACCATAGCGATCGCTGCTGAGCAGATCCGCATGCGTGCGCGCCAGGCGCTGTGATTGCCAGGCGCGGAAGAAAACTTCGGCGGGGGGCAGCGCCGCTCGCGACTGCGATTGGTGAACGGACTGCTGATGCCGGTGTAACTGCATGAGCAGGTGTACGGCATCCGTTGGCTTGGGTGTTTCATTCATAGCTTGCTGATTATACAACAAAAAGGGTCGTGTGAGACAAAAGTCGCTGCCTTGCGCGCGCCTTTAACCTATACTTGCGCCTGAAAGCACAAGAGGGGCCAGTTCAAGATGAAATCTAGCGTCGGACTGCCAAAAGAAGATGTCTCTCCGCTCCCGAGGATCATTGAGGAGACATGCACGGGTTGCGGCCGCTGCGTCGAAGCCTGTCCCACCAACGCCCTCGCACAGGTGGACCAGGTTGCGCAGCTTGTCCGGCCAAACGATTGTACCTATTGCACGATCTGCCAAGAAATTTGCCCCGAAGATGCGATTGAACTGCCTTTCTTGATTGTTTTTGCCTAAAGCGTTCTGTTTGAACCGGCGCCTGCATGGCCCATCGCCTACGGCCCGTCGCCCGCAGCCTGTGCCATGCACCGAGCGCCAAAAACCTGTTTTGTTCGTTTGTCTGCTCTTGGAAAGGAGGACGTTAGTCCAATGAAGCGCCTAGTGTTCGTTGTCCTGCTCATCACACTGCTCGTGTTGACCGGCTGTAATCGCGCGCAGCAAACCCCCACCCCACAGGCATCGCTGCCGGCCGACGCGGGCCTGCCCCAAAGCGCTGCCGCCATCGCCGCGGAGCGCGGCCTGACCCCAGACGATGTCGCGGCCGCTCTGAAGACCTATGTGCCAACCGGCAAGTATGATGATTACGTCATGTTTGCTTCGGGTGGCCAAAGCGGTCAGATTTTGGTGATCGGCCTGCCTTCGATGCGCATCCTGAAGATGATCGCTGTTTTCACGCCTGAATCGTGGCAAGGCTGGGGCTACGGCTCGAACGAATCTGAAGAGGTGCTCAACGGCGGCAACGTCGGGCCTAACAAGATTCGCTGGGGCGACACGCACCACCCGGCTCTCAGTGAAACCGCGGCCGAGTACGACGGCAATTTTCTCTTCATCAACGACAAGGCCAATGCACGCGTCGCCGTGATTGACCTGCGCGATTTTGAAACCAAGCAAATCATCAAGAACCCCAACGCCATCAACGACCACGGCGGCAGTTTCGTCACCCCGAACACCGAGTACGTTGTCGAAGGCCCGCAGTATGCAGCGCCTATTGGCTACGCCTACGCTTCGATTGATGAGTACAAGGACAAGTATCGCGGCTTGATTTCGTTCTGGAAGTTTGATAAGGAAAAGGGCCGCATTGACATGGCCAACTCCTTCCAGATCGAGCTGCCGCCTTACTGGCAAGACCTGTGCGACGCCGGCAAGCTGGAGAGCGATGGCTGGGTCTTCTGCAATTCGTTCAACACCGAATTGGCAACTGGCGCCGGGGTAGATGGCACAGGCCCGCAGTTCGAGGCTGGTACGTCCAAGAATGACATGGACTACCTGCATATCATTAACTGGAAGAAGGCCGAAGAGGTCTACAAGGCCGGCAAGGTCGAGAAGATCAACGGCATTGATGTGATTCGCATGGAGACCGCGATTGATGAAGGGCTGCTCTACTTTGCACCCGAGCCGAAAAGCCCGCACGGCGTGGATGTGACGCCAAGAGGCGATTACATCACCATCGGCGGCAAGCTCGACCCGCACGTCAGCATCTACAGCATTGCGAAGATCAAGGACGCGATTGCCAAAGGCCCCACCGAAAAGGATGCCTACGGCGTGCCGGTGCTGAAATTCGACGATGTCCTGCAGGCGCAGGTGGAACTGGGCCTCGGCCCTCTGCACACCGTCTATGACGACCAGGGCTATGCCTACACCAGCCTCTTCCTGGACAGCGCCGTGGCGCGCTGGAGCCTGGGCGAGCCGTATCGCAAGGACGGCTGGAAGCTGGAAGGCAAGCTGCCTGTGCACTACAACATCGGTCACATCGCCGCGGCTGAAGGCGACACCGCGTCGCCCGATGGCAAGTATGTCGTGGCGCTCAACAAATGGTCGGTAGACCGCTTCCTCGATGTCGGCCCGCTGCTGCCGCAAAACTTCCAGCTCGTGGACATCAGCCAGCCCGGCGACAAGATGCAGCTGCTGTATGACATGCCAGTTGGCATGGCCGAGCCGCACTACGCCCAGATCATCAAGGCCGACAAGCTCCACGCGTGGGAAGTCTACCCTGAAGTTGGTTTCAACACCGTCACGATGTCCAAAGACGCGAACGCGGTGGAGACCGGCCAAGAGCGCGTGGTGCGCAACGGCAACCAGGTCGAAATCTGGATGACCGTGGTGCGCAGTCACTTCACGCCGGACCGCGTCGAGCTGCAGAAGGGCGATCATGTGATCTGGCACCTGACCAACGTCGAGCGCGCGCGCGATGCCACGCACGGCTTTGCTCTCTCTGGCTATAATATCAACCTGAGTCTGGAGCCAGGCGAATCCAACACCATTGAGTTCGACGCCACCCTGCCCGGCACATTCACCTGGTACTGTACCGAGTTCTGCTCGGCCCTGCACCTGGAGATGATGGGCTACATGCTCGTCAAACCGTAAAATCACGTTTCACGACTGCCCTGCTGCGTGATGCGGTTGCTGCCGCATCACGCAGCCCCCCGCCCCGCCCGACGCCTCGCAACATCGGGAAGTTCACTACAGAAAAGGTTGGCAAAAAAGAGAAATAATGACAAACCAAACCAAGCAGCCGATGACAACACCTTCCAGTTCCCCGCTGCCGCGCATGGTCAATCCCAACACCTACGTCATGCCCACGGTGATGTTCATGCTGGCGGCCATGCTGGTGGTGGTCTCGATTTTTTTGCCCTATTGGACGATGACGCTGCATGCCCCACAGTACCCGAAGGGGCTGACCGTGCAGTTGTACGTCAACCGCGTGGGAGGCGATGCCAAGGAAATTGACGGCCTGAACCACTACATCGGCATGCCCAAGATGGAAGAAGCGGCGGCGTTCGAGCGTTCATTCTCCGTGATCGCTATTGTCGCGCTCGCTCTGCTCCTGATTGCGGCGATTTTCATTCACAATCAGTGGGCTGCCCTGCTGGCGCTGCCGGTCATCGCCTACCCGCTGGTATTCCTGGCCGATCTGTTCTTCTGGCTCTACAGCTTTGGCCACAACCTGGATCCGGCCGCGCCCCTTTCCAGCAGCATCAAGCCATTCACACCCACGCTGTTAGGCACCGGGGTCGTGGGGCAGTTCAAGACGACCGCGATGGTAGATACCGGCTTTTACCTGGCGATTGCGGCATCGGCAATCATTCTGATAGGCCTGTGGCTGCACCGCGCGGCCTATAAGCCCCTGCTCGACGCTGAGAAAAGCGCACACGCGTCGGCCAGCCACTAAGACGCGCGCGCTTGGAAATGTAACCATGCATTTGCTCCTGGCTGTCTTTCTGACCATCATCCAGCCCCGCACTGTATTCAGCACAATCACCGTCGCGCCGCAAGGCCCGGTGACCAGCATCGGCGCGGCCATTGCTGAGGCCCTGCCGGGCGACACCATCGAGGTACAGGCGGGCGTCTACCCGGAACATCTGGTGATTGACAAACCGTTGACGATTGTCGGCGTGGACAATCCGGTGATTGACGGCGGCGGCGAGGGCATTATTGTGCTCATTACCGCGCCCGACGTCACGCTGCGTGGTTTCACCATGCGCAACAGTGGGCGTGTGCTTGAACACGAAGATGGCGGCATCGAGAGCCGCGCTGAGCGGACGGTCATCGAAGGCAATCACCTGGAAAATGTTCTCTTTGGCATCTACCTGAACAATGCCGCGCACGGGATCGTGCGCGGCAATAGCGTGCGCGGCATGGACCTGCCCTCGGCCCAGCGCGGCGACCTGATTCGCTTCTGGTACAGCCACACCAGCCTGCTGGAAGATAACACAATTGAGCACGGTCGTGACGCGGTGATTTGGTTCTCCAGTGATGTCATCATCCGCAATAACGTGATTCGCGGCGGTCGTTATGGCTTGCACTTCATGTTCTGCGATAATAATACGCTGATGGGCAACCGCATGGAAGGCAATTCAGTGGCCATCTACCTGATGAATAGCAAGAACCTGAAGGTCATCAACAACACCATGGCGCGCAGCCGCGGCCCCAGCGGCTATGGCCTGGGGCTGAAGGATATGGACGGCGTGCTGGCCGAAGGCAATCGCTTCCTGGACAATCGGGTCGCTGTTTACCTGGACAGCCCGCCGTCAGCCAGCGGCCTGACCGACCAGTTTCATCTCAATTTGTTCGCCCACAATGACATCGGCCTCTTGTTCCTGCCGCACGTACGCGGCGCCCAGTTGTGGGATAACATCTTCTGGGAGAATACAGAGCAGGTGGCGATTCAGGGCGGCGGCGAGTTGAAGGGAAACCTGTGGCAGAAGGATGGCCGCGGCAACTACTGGAGTGATTACACCGGTTTTGACGCCAATGAAGATGGCATCGGCGACCTTGCCTATAAGTCCACCAGCCTGTTCGAGAACCTGATGGATCGCTACCCAGGCCTGCGCCTGTTCAACCTCAGCCCGGCCTCTGATGCTATAGATCTGGCCGCACGCGCCTTCCCCATCACGCAGCCGCGAGCCAAAATGACCGATGCCAACCCGCTGATGGCCCCGCCGGTCATTCCGCCAGGCCCTGGCCTGGTGCGTCCGGCACAAGCGCCTGCGCTCGCCGTAACGCTGGGGCTGCTGGCCCTGGCTGTCCTCATACTGATCAGCGCACACCCACAAGTTGAGATTCGTCGCCGGCTGACCTCTTTCCGGCGCAGACAGGCAACAGCATGAAAACGTCTCGCATCACTTCATCTAACGTTACCGCCATGATCCAGGTTGCCGGCCTGCTGAAGCGATTTGGCAAAGTCACCGTCGTGACCGATCTCAGTTTCGAGGTGCCAGCCGGCGAAGCGCTGGCCTTGTGGGGCGCGAACGGCGCTGGCAAGACAACGGCGATCAAGTGCGTACTGGGCCTGCTCGACTACCAGGGCCGCATCCACATCAACGGTCTCGATGCCCGGCGCTACGGACGTGACGCACGCCGCCAACTGGGCTACGTGCCGCAGGAATTGGCCTTCTATGACGATCTGACCACCCTGGCCACGGCGCAGTTCTACGGTCGCCTCAAACAGGTGCCGTCTACGCGGCCGCACGAGGTGCTGATTCAGGTGGGCCTGGCCGATCATGCCGCCAAGCCGGTCAGTGCACTCTCCGGCGGCATGAAACAACGCCTGGCCCTGGCCCTGGCCCTGCTGGCG
>CAZEPA010000210.1:0-7245 GCA_964513955.1 uncultured Anaerolineae bacterium
ACGGCGCTGCGCTCGGCGGGGCCGGCTTCATCACCTACCTTCCGTTTGCCTCCTATCATGCCATGCTGCTGTGGAACCTGGTGCTGGGCCTGCCGTGGTATGGCGCGCTGCTCGGGCTGCTCTACGGTCTGGCACGCGTGACGCCCGTCTTCAGCGCCGCAGTGCGTCAGCAGCCCATTCAGGCGCTTGTGCGTTGGAAGGAGTGGCTCTATGCCAAGATCAGTGTTTGGCACTTGTTCAACGCCCTCACGCTGAGCTTTTTCGGCGCCTTGGTGCTTGTGATGGCGCTACGCTAGGCTGCGGCCCCGGTATGCTTTCGACTTCCAATGCGCCTGGCAGGCAGATGCAGATTCTATGACTCGACGTGGCATCCCAGATAAGTTCACCGTGGACCCCGCAGCGCCGAGCTTTGGCCCAGAGAACCTGGAAACCGGCAAGGGACTGGCTGGCGGCAACCCCTTCCAGCGTCTTCAGCACAGCGGCTATTTGCGCGCCCCGCTCGAAAAGCCCCTTTTCCAGATCGCAGACCTGGAGCCAAACGGCGACGGGTTGGATGAGGTTTATCGCCAACGCCTGGCCGATTTTCTGGCGCGTGGGCCGTTAGAAATCGAGATTGGCTTTGGCGATGGCAACTTCCTGCTCGACCGCGCGGGCAAGCACCCGGAGCGCCAGTTCATCGGTTTTGAGCTGCGCTGGCATCTCCTGCGCCAGGTGCTGAAGGCAGCCGAAACCATCCCCCTGCCCAATCTGTGGGTGTCGGCTGACGATGCCCGCTACGCGCTGGCGCGCTCACTGCCGCCAGGATGTGCGACCGTGATGCATGTCCTGCTGCCCGACCCATGGTGGAAGCGACGTCATCAGCACAAGCGCATGTTCACCGCCTACAGCGTCAGCCTCCTGGCGCGGGGCCTGGCGCCTGACGGCATTTTGCATGTGCGCACCGACGTCCCAGGGTACGCCGAGCTGATCGAAGATGTTATCCGTACCAGCGGCCTCTTTGGACCGCACGACAACAGCCTGGCTGCCTGCTTGGCCGATACGATTCCCACCACCCGCGAAGCCTGGTGTTACGAAAATGAATTTCCCATCTTCACCTTCTATTTTCAGCGGCTTGCGCGCGGAGTCACGAGCTAATTTTCATGGACCTTGTTGCATTTTACGATGACTACTGGCGTAGCAAGCCGGACATCTACGACCAAGTCAGGCTCGACATTGTTGCCAGCTATGTGGGCGCGGGCGAAGCCGTGCTGGCGGTAGACTGCGGACCTGGGGTGCTTGCGCGTCAACTGGCCGACAAGGGCAACCGGGTCATCGGCACGGATATGTCGCATGTCGCGGTTGGCCGCGCGCGTGACCGGGGAATCGAAGCGCATCAGGTTGACCTGGACAGCGCCCCGTTGCCGTTTGGCGATGGCGCTTTCGACACCGTTGTCTCCGACTCCGGCCTGGAGCACCGTTACCACTTCGATAAGGCCTTCGATGAGTGTGTGCGTGTGCTCAAGCCGGGCGGTAAGTTGGTGCTACTCCTGCCCAACCTGGCCCATTGGCGCTGCCGCTGGTGGCTGCTGCGCGGCCGCTTTCCCTACGTGCGCAACACGCCCACCGATCTAACCCACCTGCGCTTCTTCACCCTGGCCGAAGCCCGCGATCTGCTCAAGGCTCGCCGCGTGCGCATCGTACGCACCGATGGCAGCGCCAGCCTGTGGGTGCCTGGCCTATATCCCTTCTTTTTCCGCTGGCCCGGCATCCGTCAAGCTTACACCGGGCTGGCGCGGCGCTGGCCCTCGCTGTTTGCACGCGATTTTATCGCCATCGGCATCAAACAATGACCCAGACTTCACGCCACGAACGCGCGGTGCAGGCCGTTCTCTTTGATTTTGACGACACGCTGGCGACCCTGGCGCAGCCGCAAGCCGACCTGGCCGTGCAAGGCGCGGCCGCCACGGCTGCCACGCTGCGCGCGGCCGGGCTCGACCTGCCGGACGATTTTGAACTGCAGTGGCTGAAGGCGCTGGAGTTCGCCGCCAGCAAGTCGGTTCAGGAGCAGGACGAACACACGGCCGATGACACCCTGGCCTTCCTCGTCCAGTTCTACGGCTACGTGTCGCTGGAACGCAAACTTGTGCGCCAGGCTGTGGACGCCTATTTCGCGCCGTTCATCGAAGCCAGCATCCCCCTGCCTGGCGTCATGGAGACGCTGGCCGCCCTACACGCCGCAGGCTACCATCTCGGTATTGTCGCCAATCACAACTGCGACCGCGCGCTGCAGCGGACCGTGCGCAGGCTGGGCCTGCGCGACCTGGTGGATGTGGTTGTCACCTCGCAGACGGTGGAGCAGCGCAAGCCCAAAACCAAACTGCTCGAAGTGGCCCTGGGTTACTGGGATGTAGAACCCTACCAGGCTGTGGCCGTCGGCGATCGTCTGGATGAGGATGTGGCGCCGGCGCAGGAGTTGGGGCTGCGCGGCGTGCTGCTCACCCTCTCCGCTCACCCATCGAACCGGCTGACCAGCCGCCAGGCGACCCCTGATGCCAGCCTGGCCGCCTGGGATGAACTCTTGCCGCTGCTGGCGCGCTGGCAGGCTGAAGGCGAGGCCGAGGCCGACGACTTCTGGGCCGATCAGGCGCCCACCGCGCCCCCGCCGGTGGCGCCCGATTTTGATCCCACCAGGCCGGCTGACGCATGACGCCGGAGCTAGAGGCCGCGCCGCGTGAATATCCGCTCGCCCCGCGCGTGGGCGTCGGCGCGCTGATCTGGCGTCCGGAGACGGGGCAAGTGCTGCTCATTCAACGCGGACGTGAGCCGAACAAGGGGCTGTGGTCGCTGCCGGGTGGATTGGTGGAAGTTGGCGAGAGTCTGGCTGCGGCCGTGACGCGCGAGGTGATCGAGGAGACGGGCCTGATCGTGCAGCCGGGGCCATTAGTCGCCGCGTTCGAGCCGATCGTGCGCGACGCGCGGGGCCGCGTGCGTTTTCACTATGTGGTGTTGGATTACCTGGCTTACTACCAGGGCGGAGAACCGCATGCAGGCGATGACGCGGCCGATATTGGCTGGTTCACGCTGGCGGAGATGGCTGCTCTGCCGATGATGGACGACACGCGACAGGTCATTGCGCAGGGCGTGGCCCTCGCCGGTGCGAGCTAGGCGCCGCCTGCGTTACAGCGCGCGCGCGTATTGGCGGTGCATCTTGTAGAATTCTACGCCCAGGTCGCGCAGCTCACGCTGCATGTTGTCGTTCGACACGCTGATCTGCACGAGGTCGGCATGCTCAAAATGTCCCTCGGCAATGCTCTTCTGCATCTCGCTGAACAGGATCGCCATCCCGCCCAGTCCCCGGTACTTCTCCACAATGCCCGCGCCGTTGATGTTGACCCATGTGGTGCGCTTCAGTTCACGCAGCAGGTCTATCCATCCCACGGGCCACACGCGGCCGTGCGTGCGCTGCACCGCGGCGGACACATCGGGATAGGCCAGCAAAAAGCCGACCGGTTCGTCCTCTTTCATCACGATTTTGATCAGCCGCGGATCGGCGTACAACAGGATTTGGTTGGCGATGGCCCGCATTTCTTCTGCGGTCAGCGGCACGCCGCCGCTGGTGCCGCCCAGCGCGGCGTTGTACAAATCACCGAGCTGGGGGACCAGGCGCAGCAGCTCACGCCGAGTCTGAAAACGCACCACGCGCAGGCCGCGCCGCTTCTGCACGAGCGCGGAGACCTGATGGATTTTCTCCGGGAACGGCATGGCCGCGCTGAGATGGCCGGAGACCGAATCGTCCATGCGCTCGAACCCTGCGGCTTCGATCAGGCCCGGATAGGTTGGCAGATTGTAGGGAATACCGAGCGCCGGGCGGTGTTCGAAGCCTTTCACCAGCAGCCCCAGGCCGTCCAGCGCGCTCAGCCCGTGCGGTCCCACCATCCGGTTTAGGCCGCGGGCGCGTGCCCAATCAAAACCGCGCGCGAAGAGGGCCAGGGCGGTCTCACGGTCGTCAATGCACTCGAACAGGTAGAAAAAGGCCGTCCGTTCGTGGTTGAACGTGTTATAGTTCGCGTTGTCGAGCACCGCCAACCGCCCGATTGCTTCGCCATTCTGCCGCGCCAGCAAAAAGACGGCGTCTGAGTGACGGAAAAAGGGATGGCGCTCGCGATTCAGCATCAACGCGGCGTCGGGGGCCAGCGGCGGCACCCATTGGGGCACGTAGCGATAGAGACGAAATGGCAGATTCAAGAACTGCTGACGCCAGTAGCGGCTGTCGGTGTCAATCTCCATGATTTCCAGATGGTCTTTCATGCTTACGTGCCTTTGGCTGCTGAGATTTTCATCATGTCACGCATTGTAATGCAAGTTAAGAAGATGGGCAATTGGAGATTAGAGATCACGGATTGGCGACGCCTTGCGCGTCCGTGAGACCGGTGCTACACTACATGGGAGAGAGCGCCGATGAGTTTGCAGCTTGGTCTGCGGTTCGTGGCGCATCTGAATGGACACGAGGAGGTTGCACATGCAGTACACAGCCATCATTTACGCCACCAAACGCCAGCAGCGTACCATCAAAAGCCATGTTTCAGCGGTCTTGACCCTCTATCCTGACTCGGCATTGGTCGAAGTCACAACCCAGCAGCTTGACCAGTTGACCGCCGAGGGGTATTCCATTGAGGTGTTGGACGGCATCAATGAGATTAACGTGGGCGGCGAACTCGTTGATACCTCGATCGCGCCGCTCGCCATCTCCAAAACCGACGCCCGCGGCGTGCGCGCGGCGGACGATTTTCCCCACCATTTCCTGGTGCAGTTCATTGGCCCCATCAAGCCCGAGTGGCTGCAAGCGGTGGAGAAAGCCGGCGGCATCCTGCGCGAACCCCTGCCTTCCTATGCCTACGTCGTCGAACTATCCGATGCAGCGTATGAAGCCGTGAGGAATCTGGATTTCGTACGGTGGATAGGCTACTTTGAGCCGAATCTGCGGGTGTCGCCGGACCTGCGCGAGAGCCTTGCGGATCCGGCTGGCCGCGACCTGTCGCCGCAAAACATACAGAGCCGCGCCGCGGCGACGGTTGAAGCATCGGATGCAATCACCGCGGCCGAGCCGCTCATCAGCACATTCACGGTGCGCTTCTTTACCCCAGAGCTGCTGAAGGAGGCTATTCCGGCCATCGAAGCCATGGGGGGCAGCCTGGGCGACCCTCCTGACCGAAATGCGCTGGTCACAAGCGTGTCGTTTCCGCCCAATACGCCCAATCTGGCGGAAAAAGTCATGGCCCTGGCGCATATTCACGGCGTCAAGTCGGTAGATCAATTCGTGCTGCGGCAGGTGCGCAATAATGTGGCCGCACGACTCATGCACGCGCTCGATGTGGCGCCTCCCCAGGAACCCGGATTGAGCGGCAAAGGCGAGATCATCGGTGTGGCCGACACCGGGCTTGACTCCGGCGAGACGGAGCACATCCACCCTGACTTTGCCGGGCGCGTGGCTGCCATTCAAAGCTGGCCCATCTCTGCGGACTACAACAGCGTGGTTCTCAACAAGGGCGGCAACGATGGCCCGGCCGATCTCGATTCAGGGCACGGCACGCATGTCACAGGCTCCATCCTCGGTTCCGGCGCCGCGTCAGCCCAAACCAACGAAGTCATTCGCGGCATGGCTCCCGACGCGACGCTGGTTTTTCAAGCGATTGAGCAAAAGCTCGAATGGACGCCCGCCTACCGCCGGGCTTTTCAGCAGCGATATGGCCGGGCCCCCGCCCCTTTTGGGCTGGCCGGACTGCCGGCTGATCTCTACGCCTTCTTCAACAAAGCTTACGAGGCCGGCGTCCGGATTCACAACAACAGTTGGGGCGGCGGCGCTTTTGGCGCGTATGATAACTTCTCGGAGGCGCTGGACCGTTTCGTGTGGGATCACAAGGACTTCGTGGTCTTGGTCGCAGCCGGAAACGATGGCACGGATCAGGATCGTGATGGCAAAATTGACCCTGGCAGCATTACCCCACCGGCCACAGCCAAGAACTGCGTCACCGTGGGGGCATCCGAAAGCGAGCGCAGTGGATTGGGCTACCAGGCGAGCTGGGGTCAGTTGTGGCCTGGATTCTACCCGCGTGACCCCATCCGCAACGACGCCACGAGCGATCAGGCGGATGATCTGGCGGCCTTCAGCAGCCGCGGCCCCACGCGCGATGGCCGCATCAAGCCCGATGTGGTCGCGCCCGGCACCAACATCGTCTCTACCCGTTCGCATCTGCTGGATTCTAGCGCGCACGGTTGGGGCGACTATCCCCCGCTGCCCCAGGATTACATGGTGGATGGCGGCACGAGCATGGCAACGCCGCTCACCACGGGCGCCATGGCTCTCCTGCGCCAATTCCTGCGCCAGCAAGGCCGCCGCAACCCCAGCGCCGCCCTGCTCAAAGCCCTCCTGCTCCACGGCGCAGACTACCGCCCCTATCGCTATGGCGTCAGCCAAAACGGCGCGCCTTATGATTTTGAACAGGGTTGGGGCCACGTGAATGTGCTGAACTCTGTACGGCCCGTAACACCGCGGGTTATCAATATGTATGAACGCACACGCGGGTTGACCACGGGCCGCTCGGCGCGCTTGAGCTCGGTCGTGACCGACAGCAGGGTCCCGCTCAAGGTGACGCTGGTGTGGAGCGACTATCCCAGTTCGGCCAGCCAAAACCCCAACCTGGTCAACGATCTAGACTTGATCGTCACGACGCCGTCCGGTCAGAATTATCATGGCAATCAGTTTGTCGCCCCCTTCAACCGCGCCTTCGATCGCACGAACAATGTGGAGATGGTGCTGATCCAAGAACCGGCGCCAGGCCGCTACACCCTCACGGTGCGAGCCTACAACGTGGCTCGCGGCCCACAGGACTTCGCCCTGGTTTGGTCGGGCGCACTGGGCTGATTGTCAACGCGCAGTCGGCGCCGGCCAGGTCAAGACATGACGGCAACGGAGTCAAGCTGAAGGCATGAACGGGGTGCATTTCAAACTGGGGGCAGGCCGGAGGTCCAGCGATTGAAATCGCTGCAACCACGGCTAGGCCCACCTTGGTGGGCTATGCTCCTGAAATGCGTCCGCCACGAGATGCAAGCCCCTCCGGCGCTGTCAGGCCCGATAGGGCCTTCCACCTCGTAGCCCGATCCGTTCACGGTTGGGCGGCGTTAGTTGCGCGCACGCCATCGGGCCACCAACCCCGCCGGAGGCCAAAGGCCATCCGGCTACGAGGTGCAAGCCCCTCCGGGGCTACG
>CAZEPA010000211.1:0-7213 GCA_964513955.1 uncultured Anaerolineae bacterium
GGGCGGTTATAATAGCCGCAGGAACCCTGGTAAGGCGTCAACGATTGCGATTATGTGATCGCCCCATGTTCCAATGACTCCCGGACGCCGTCAAATCAAACCTGGCCGCACAATTGACTTCCCACACACTGGTAATGCCAGCGATTGTTGCCTACCTGCCGGAAGGAGGTGCTACGAGCGCGGAAATGGCGCGTATCTCTGCTCAGGATGACCCGATCATGACTTCAAAAGGACCTTCACCTATGAACAAGCGTATCGCTCGTATCGTTTCATTTTCCATGATTGCCATGCTGTTGTTGGTCGCCATAGCGCCAACCGTCGGCGCCAGTGCGCCTGCTGCAAAACCGGTGATCAAACCCACCTTGTGGGGAAATTATGTTCCCACTAGCGCTCCGTCGCTGCGCCCCACCTCTTTTCAGGTGGTCGCGCAGGGACTGAACAACCCGCGCGGCATGGCGTTCGGCCCAGATGGCGGTCTCTACATCGCTGAGGCTGGCGTCGGCGGGTCGTCGTGCTTCACCTTCCCCGACGGATCGCAGGTCTGTTGGGGATATACCGGCCAGATCACGCATGTGCTGAACGGGCAGCAGTCGGTGTACAGCCCGGGGCTGGCTTCCCTTTCCACGCCGATGGGTGAGGCAGTCGGGGCGCAGGACGTCGCGTTTGACGCCGAAGGCAATTTGTATGCCATCATTGGTTTGGGCGCCGATCCCGCGCTGCGCGATCCGCAAGGCTTCTTGGGCGCTGACGGCATGAACTTCGGGCAACTGGTGCAGATTCATGCCGATGGCAGTTGGCAGAACATGGTTGACGTAGCCGGCTACGAAGGCATCGCCAACCCCGACGGTGGGTTGCTTGACAGCAATCCCTACTCCGTGCTATCCACAGCCGACGGCTTTGCCGTGGCCGACGCGGGCGGCAATGACCTGCTGTCCATTGACATGAACGGCGTGATCTCGACGACCGCCGTCTTCCCGGATCGTATGGTCGAGTTCCCGCCCGGTTCCGGCACCATGATCCCGATGCAAGCAGTGCCAACTACCGTTGAAAAGATGTCTGACGGCTCGTATACCGTCGGTCAATTGACCGGTTTCCCCTTCCCGGTGGGCGGCGCCAATGTGTATCGTGTGCCGATGGGCGGCGCGCCTGAGACCTACGCCAGCGGCTTCACTAACATCCTGGGCACGGTCTTTGGGCCGGATGGCAGCCTCTATGTCCTTGAAATGGCCCATAATAGCTTGCTCTCCGGCGACCCGACGGGTGCTCTCTATCGTATAGCGCCTGATGGCACGCGCACGCTGATCACTCAAGACCTCTTCCTGCCCACGGGCTTGGCTTACGGCCCCGACGGCGCGCTTTACGTGGCTGAATACGGCGTTGTCCCGGGCATGGGCCGCGTCGTGCGCATTGCCATCGAAGATTCGGTCATGGTTGATCCCGACACGGCCATGGTGGGTCAGATGGTGACGGTGCATGCGCACGCCATGAACTACGGCGGCGACACCATGGGCGTGATGCACATCGTGCCGATTGATCGCAACCTGGTGTCGTATGTGGATGGCAGCGTCTTCGGCGGCGCCATTCCGGTCACCGTGCCGCTTGGCGAGGCGGTGCGGCTGTTCCAGGCTGGCGGCGAGAAAGCCCTGCGTGCGGCCAGCAGCAGCGGCACGGTCGTGGCCGTGGCGTGGATTGGCAATCAGATGGCCGGCGCAGAAGTGCACTTCGGTTTCCAAGCCAAGGTGGAACTGGGCGCGGCCGGCGCTGGCGTGTCTTTCATGCTCCATTCCTACCAGATGAACACCGAAGTCGCATCGGCTTCGGCCAGCCTCAGCGTCCCGGCGTTGAACGACTATGAGGTGACTCTCCAAGATGGCGTTAATGGCTACAGCGGCGCCAGCGACACGTTCCTCAATGCCTGGATGCCGATGACGCCGTATGGCGCCAGCTCGAACTTCTACGTACGCCAGCCCGGCGTCAAGAGTGCCCTGGTGCAGTTCGATCTCTCTGGCATTAACAGTGCGGCGCACGTTTCTCAGGCGCAGATCGGAATGTGGGTCACCTACGGCAGCGGCAATGCAGTAGACCTGATGGCCTACCAAGTGCTCAAGCCCTGGTCAGAGATGGGCGCCACCTGGATGGAAGCAGACGCTGGCATGGCCTGGGAAATGCCCGGCGCCATGGGGCCGAGCGATCATGCCAGCCACGTGGCCGACCGCGTTTCCTTCGGCGGTTCTGGCCGATGGGTCTGGTTCGACGTGACGGACGAGGCGCAGATGTGGGTGATGCACCCTGACATGAACCACGGCGTCGTCATCATGGGCGGCGGCAGCACCAATTCTGAGTTGGAGTTCACGTCGTCCGACTACAGCGTCACCTTCGTGCGCCCGCAGATGAAGCTTGTCTACCAGGCGCCGTGAGGGAATGAGGAAAGCTGAACGCTGAACGCAGTACAGAGCGCAAAGTACAAAGTATAAAGCGCAGAGGGCGTGAGGCGTTCAGGCGGAGTAAGTCGTAAGTTCACACAAAGCCACAAAGATGCCAAGAGCTTCTTCGTGGCTTTGTGTTTTTGTGTGCGTCAGCGCCATGCCCAGCGAACCAGTTCGCCATGCGCTGGCCGCACAACCGCGGATGAAAACAGGAATCTGTGGCGATCCGTATTCATCCGCGGGCTATACTCAGGCTTTCCGTTTGATTCTGGTCTATTTTAGTTAAGGCAGCGCGCGCAGCAGCACCGATTCGAGCAGCTGCAGCGCGAACAGGACCAGGATCGGCGAAATGTCGAGGCCGCCGAAGGGGGGAATCAGGCGCCGGGCCGGCTCCAGAATCGGATCGGTGACCGATGTGAGCAACTGCACCAGCGGGTTTGACCGATCCAGGTTGGGGAACCAGCTCAGCAGGACCCGGATTAGAATGGCAAACTGCAACGCGCCGAACAGCAAGGTGATGAACTGACGCAGGAAAATCATTTCTCACTCATCTCCCCAAGCAACTTAGATTTTTGATAGGCGCTGTAGACCGCCTTTGAGATTATGGTGCGCAGGCCGCCCTTCTCCAACTGGTACAGGGCTTCGGCGGTCGTACCGCCGGGCGATGTCACCATGTTGCGCAGCGTGGCCGGATGGCGGGCGCTGGTCCGCGCCACCGCCAGCGAGCCGTCCATGGTTTGCAGCACCAACTGTTCTGCCACACGGCGTGAGAAGCCCAGGTGGACGCCGGCATCAATCAATGCTTCGATGAAAAGGAAAACATAGGCCGGGCCGGTGCCGCTGAGCGCGGTGGCCATGTCCAGGTAAGCCTCATCTTCCATCCAGATCGTTTCACCGAGCGCGCCGAGCACTTGATCGGCCTGCTGGCGCTGCACATCGCTGACCTGCGGCGTGCTGGTCCAAACGGTAATGCCTTTGCCCAGCTGTGCCGGCGTGTTGGGCATGGCGCGCACAATCGCCTGATGCCCTCCCACCCCGCGGCTGATCGCCCGAATGCGGGTGCCTGCGGCGATGGACAAAATCAGGGCGCCTGGCTCGATATGGCCGTTCAATTCGCGCAGCACCTTGGGCAGCACCTGCGGCTTGACGCTCAAGACCACAATCTCGCTCACGCGTGCGGCTTCCACGTTGCTGGTCGTACTGTGAACCCCGTAACGCTCAGTCAGGGCATAGCCGCGGTCGGCGCGCGGGCCAGCCGCCAGGATGCGGTCGCTGCTTGTCAGCTGGCGGTCGAGCACCCCCTTGATCATGGCTTCGGCCATGATGCCGGAGCCGATAAAAGAAATCGTGGTTTCGTGTAGCATTCTTGTTTACTCGTGTTAGGTTCGTTGCTCAGTCGCTGCGCGCACGCCTATGGACAAGGACGCTGGCAATCCGTGACGATCCGTGTTCATCCGCGGCCTGCGTTCAGATTAGCTGACGGAGCGCAATCTTGCCGCTTGCATCCCAGGTCGCGCTTACACCTCGCGTTCGCCGAAGATCGCGCGGCCGATGCGCACCAGGGTCGCGCCTTCTTCGATGGCTACCTCGAAGTCATCGGTCATTCCCATCGAAAGCTGGCTCCAGTCCAGCTGAGGATGGCGCTGCGCCAGCGTCGCGGCCAACGCGCGCAGGCGCTGGAAAATCGGCCGCGCCTGGTCGGGGTCTTCGACCATGGGCGCAATCGTCATCAGGCCCTGGATCATCAGCCGGGGCAGCGCGGCGATCTCATCCACCCATAGGCCGACCTCTTCAGGACGGAAGCCAAACTTACTGGCCTCGCCGGAGAGATTGACTTCGAGCAAGATCGCCTGCGTCTGTGCACGCGCCTCGCCCAACTGCGCCAATTTACGCGCCAGTTTGACCCGATCTACAGAGTGAATCAGGTGAAACGGGCCAACGGCCGCGGCCGCCTTGCGGCTCTGCACATGGCCGATCAAATGCCAAGTGATCGGCTGCGCGCCGGGCTGCTGCGCCAGCCAGGCGTGGACGGCCGCCATCTTCGGCAGCGCCTCTTCAACGCGGCTTTCGCCAAAATCGCGCACACCCAAGTCGTAAGCCATCTGGATCGCTTCCGCTGGATGGGTCTTGCTCACGGCCACCAGCCTGACCGCCTGCGGATCGCGCCCAGCGCGCAGGGCGGCGGCGGCCATCCGCGCCCGCACCAGCGCCAGGTTTTCCGCTAATTGTTCCTTGTTCACGACACTCCTTCCGCCCATCATCGCGCCTGGCTGGATCACAACGGCCGCAGCATGACCAGCGCGCCGAAGTGACCGCAGCGGCCGGCCGCGGCCCGGTGCGAAAAGAACCAATCATGGTGACAGGCAGTACACAGCTCCGCTGTTTCGATCTGGCGCACACCGGCGTCTTGCAACTGCTGCACATTGGCGGCCCACAGGTTGAAATGGCGCCGGGTGTTCCGGCCCGCAGGCAGCAGAGCTTCGGGGTTGCTGAACGCCTGGCGCACCGCCTCAACCACCTCATCCCCCACCTCGTAACAGCAAGGGCCGATGGCCGGGCCAATCGCAGCCAGCAATTCGGCGGGACGGCTGCCAAAACTCGTTTGCATGGCGTGCACCGTCGCCGCGGTGACGCCGGCCACCGTCCCGCGCCAGCCGGCATGGGCCAGGCCGAGGGCATGATGCACCGGGTCGTACATCACGACGGGCGTGCAGTCGGCAAAGCGCAGGAGCAGCGGGGTGTCAGGCGCGGCCGTGATGAGGGCGTCGGTGTTCATCTGGCGCTGGCCGCGCTGCGCCGGCCCAATCAGCATGACCTGCGCGCCATGCACCTGGTAGGCATTGGTCAGCGCGGCGGCCGGCACATCCAGGGCTGCACACAAGCGGTGGTGGTTTTCGTTGACCCGCGCCGCGTCATCGCCGCGCGTGTGACTCAGGTTAAGCGAGTCCCACGGCGGGGGACTGACGCCGCCGCGGCGCGTCGAAATGGCATGGACCAATCCTGCGCGGCCGGTCAGGCTGGAAAATTGAAATACCGGGATGTCGTGGAGGCTCGTGATCGGCACCGTGGTCGCTCTCTCGCTCACCTGCTGGCTAACTCAGCAGCGAAATGGGGGTCTTCAGCACGCCCTCAGACGTATGGGTGCCGTTCCGTTTGGCGGGCTTGCCGTCGGTGAAGCGGAAGGCCCACGACTCATCGCACGCCTGGCAGGTCAAACAGCCAGCCGAGTCAGGTGGGCAGTGGGTGCCCGTCTCGCCCTTTTGGGTCAGGCGCCATTCATAATCGAAGAAGTTGTCGCTGACGCCGCTTTCCACGATGCGCCAGGGCAGCGGCTGATCGTGCGCAAAGTCGCCGATGAACTGAGATGCGTCCAGGCCTGCGGCCGCCAGGGCCGCATGAAAGCTGCGAATGGTCAAGTCGCCTTGCTCGGCCAGGGCCAGGAAGACCGGCGCCAGGCGGCGATCCCCGCGGGCCAGTACGGCTTGCACCTGCGCCCACTGCGGGCTTTCTGCGCGCACGGCCACCTGGTGAGGACGCAGGCGTTTGTCAATTGTCGCCTGGCGTCGCTTGAGCGTGCTCTCATCGGCCATCGCCATCCACTGGAACGGCGTGTGCGCCTTGGGCACAAACGGCGTGGCGTTGATCGCCAAGCGGCGCTTGAAGCGCTTGCGTGCATCGAGCGTGAATTGGACCAGGGCTTCGATGTCCTCGTCGGTTTCCGTGGGGTGCCCGATCATGAAGTAGAGCTTAAGCTGCGGGAACTTGAGCGACTCGGCCAGTTCCACCGCGGCCATCAGGTCATCTACGCCCTGCGTCTTGTTGATGACATTGCGCAGACGCTGGCTGCCGGCCTCCGGCGCGATGGTCAAGGTCTGCGTGCCGCTCTCGACCATGGCGCGCACCAACGGCACGCTGATCGGATCGGTGCGCATCGAAGAGACCGAGATGCGCGCGCCCAGCTTGCGCAGGGCCACGGCCAGCTCATCAATTTCGGTGTGATCGGACACGGCCGCGCTCACCAGGCCGATGCGGTCGCCATGCTGCAATCCTTGTTTGGCCCAGTCCATTAAGCGGGCAAGCGGCTGCTCGCGCGCCGGACGGTAGACATAACCGGCGAGACAGAATCGGCAGCCGCGGCCGCAGCCGCGCGCAATTTCCATCAGGTGCAGGTTGGCAAATTCGGTGTCCGGCGTGTAAATCGAAGATGCTGTCCGGTACGCTTGCAGGTCGCGCACCCAGAGGCGTTGGATCGTGCGCGGGATCGGAGATTGGAGATTGGAGATTGGAGATCGGAGATCGTGGGCGAGGTTTGATCTCCGGTCTCTGCTCTGCGGTCTTCGGTCTCCGGTCTCAACTATCTGCTCTCTGACATCCGGCACTAACAGCGGCACATAGACGCCGGGAATTTTGTCCAGGACGGTCAACAGGTCAAGACGGCTGTCGTGGATCTGGCTGCGGAAGATGGCCGTCAGTTGGGGAATGACTTCTTCGCCTTCACCGATGACGATGGCGTCGAAGAAGGGCGCCATCGGTTCTGGGTTCATGGTGACGCCAGGCCCGCCCGCGATGATGAGCGGCCAGGCAGGGCCACCGGGTGTGGCGTCTGCACTGCGCTCGGCCGCCAGCGGCGGGATGCCAGCCTGCCGGAGCATCTCCACGACATTGAAGTAGTCCATTTCGTAGGAAATGGTGAAGGCCAGCACGTCGAATTCATCTACGTCGCGCTGCGATTCCAGGGAGATGAGCGTGCGGCCGGCCTGGCGACCGTTCTTGTCCCAAAAAACTCG
>CAZEPA010000212.1:0-7200 GCA_964513955.1 uncultured Anaerolineae bacterium
AACGATTCCTATGCGACGGCCTGGGGGCCGCTGCCATTGAATCAGGATTTCAACGGCTACTTCAAATGCACAACGGACTTGCGCGACTTCTACCGTTTCAACCTCGATCAGCCGCAATCCCTGCTCGTGCTGCTGCGCAATATCCCGGCGGCGGCTGATTACCAGTTGGCGCTGTATGCTTCCAGCAGCAGCAAACTGGGCGAGGTTACGACGCCATCGAACCAGGCCGAGACCTTCGAGGTCGAGGCGCCCGGCCAGGCCAACTACTACGCCTTGCGCGTGGTGCGGCCCAGCGCGCCGCCGAACTATAACGATCCCTACGTACTGCGCGTCACAGCCCAGGGTCCTTGCGAACCAAACGATTCATTCGGGCAAGCCGGCGCTTGTTGGCTCACCTCCAAGGTGGCGCATTTCGCCTTCATCGAGTCCGCGCAGGATCTCAATGATTACTATCCGCTGCAGATGCTGGCCGCACACACGATTCGCATCGAGCTGACCAGCCTGCCAGCCAACGCTAACTTTGACTTGTTCTTGTACAACACGAACCGGACTGAGATCTCCCGTTCCGACACCGGCAATCCCGACGAAACGATCAACACGCCGGTGCTGCCCGCCGGCACTTATTATGTGCGTGTCAAGCAAACCAGCGGCTTCAGCAACAGCGACACCTATTCGCTGAAAGCCATTTTCGACTAACCATTGTTGGTCTTGCTGCCATCGCACCCGTATGTGGTAAAATAGGAAAGCCTTCTACGTGTGAGGCTTGGCTACAAGCAAATCCCCCCGTTGCGCGATGATCTCTGGTCTCTGATCTTCGGTTGGTTTGACCTCGGACCTTTGACACAGAAAGGAACTCTTATGCCCGATCAAGCGAAGCAACCCTCGCTGCCCGAACAGAAAATGGTTGCCAGGGGCTCAGCTCCAAGCAATCCTACGCTGCCGCCGTTTGTACTGCGCATTGCGCATCTGAGCGATGTCGGCCGCGCGCGCGATCATCAAGAGGACGCGTCTGGCGTTTTCAAACCGACTGATCCGGCGTTACTGGCGCGGCGCGGGGAATTGTTCGTGGTCGCTGACGGCATGGGCGGGCATAACGCGGGCGAAGTCGCCAGCCAACTCGCGCTCAACGAGCTGCAGCGCGCTTATTTCGCCGATGCCAATGCGGACATCCAGGCCAGCCTGGCGCAGGCGCTGCAGACTGCCAATCAAGCCATCTATCAACTTTCACGCGCGGATGCACGCCAGATGGGCATGGGGACGACGGCCGCGCTGGCCGTGGTGCACAACCAGAATGTCTTCGTCTCCAACGTAGGCGACAGCCGCGTCTATCTGATTCGCGGCGGGCAGATCACCCAGATTACACGCGATCATTCCTGGGTCGAAGAGCAGGTACGCGCCGGGGTTTTGACGCCCGAACAGGCCCGCACCCATCCGCAGCGCAACATCATTACGCGCGCCCTAGGCACCGGCCCGGCCGTCGAACCTGATTTCTACACCGGCGGTCTGCAACTGGGCGACGTGCTCGTCCTCTGCTCCGATGGTCTGACCGGCCATGTCGCTGATCAGGAGATTCTGCTCATCGCGGGCGACAATCCGCCCAACGTGGCGGCCCAGCGCTTGATTGATCTGGCCAATGAGCGCGGCGGCAGCGACAACATCACTGCCATCGTGGTGCGCGCAGAACCGCTGACCGCTTCTGCACCAGCCGCGGCTGCGGCCTCTGCTCAGTCCAAACCGGCGGCCGGCGGCCGTTCGCCCTTTCTGCTGTTTGGCGTCATGGGCGCCGTGCTGCTGGGCGTGGTGATCGTCGCCTTGCTGGTCATTAAGCCGGGCGGCGGAGGCAAAGCTGCAGCCACCGCGACAACCCAGGCGCAGGCGACAAAACAAGCGACGGCCGCCATCGGCTTACCCACCCAAGCGATCTCGGAGACGGCGACCATCTCGCCAACAGCCCAGGTCACCATTACCTCCGCCGTCAGCGTCTCGCCCACGCTGACGGCGCTGCCATCGCCCACGATGACAGAAACCGCGCTGGCGACCTCAACCCTGGCGCCTAGCCCAACGCCCACGTTCACACCGCGGCCGACCGCCACTCCAACCCGCACACCACGTCCAACGGCTACGCCGACCGATACGCCGGTGCCGCCACCGACCGACACGCCCGTGCCGGAGCCAACCGATACGCCAGCGCCGACGGCTACGCCTACCAGAGCGCCATGATTGCTACTGTCTTGCGCGAGATGAGGGGAACCAGAACAATCTATGAACCACGAGCGTATCAAGTTTGTGATTGCTTCTGTGCTGGGACTGATGATTTTTTTCATCGCTTCCAACGTAAACGGAGCTGCGGCGCGTCTGGTGACCCCGCTAGGCTGGGCAACACTTGCACCCCTGCCTCAGACTTTGGACAGTGCTGCTGTTGTGACAGTTCAGGGGTGGATGTATGTCATAGGCGGGTACAGCAGTTCTAACGGCACTCTTAATGTAGTGAGGCGTGCGCAGGTTTACGATAATGGCACACTTGGAGCCTGGCAGTTGGCTACCAGCCTGCCGCAGCCCCTCGATAGTCATGTTGCAGTTGCTTCGGGTACTCGCATTTACGTCATTGGCGGGTTCAGCGGCGGTCCGCAAGCCACTGTCTATAGAACATCTGTCAACCCAGATGGTTCTTTAGATAGTTGGCAGACCGCCATGCCGTTGCCGAGCGGCCGTTACGGGTTGGCAGTAGTTTCGTTCAATCGCTATATCTATGTTTTGGGTGGCTATACGAGTTCGCCCTTGTCCAATGTCTTACGGGCACCGATTCAAGCAGACGGTAGCTTAGGCGGATGGACCCAGGACCGTTCGTTGCCCAACCCACTCTACCGCCTCAGTGCGGTCGTTGACAACAACGCCATTTACGTTATTGGCGGACGCCCGACGACTTCCACCGTCTCGCGCAAGATCTTCCGCGCCGTCATCCAAGCCAACGGCACGCTTGGCGCCTGGAATGAGTTGAAGATAGGCAACAATGATGCGTTGCCCCAAGGTCGAGCGGACGCACTGAGCCTAACTGATCTGGGACGGCTTTACGTGATCGGCGGCACAGACGGAACTACGTCCCAACAGACGGTTTATCGTTTCGGCTTGGGCGCTGTTTTGACTCCCTTGCCGTCCGCAACTCCACTTCCGCAGCCAAGACATCGCGCTGCCGGCGCAGTTGGATTCCGTCACTATCTCTATGTGGTTGGCGGCCTGAATGGCCCGACGCAAACTGGCACGGTTTTTGCCCAGCAGGTAGGCAATGATGTTTTCTTGCCACGGGTCGAGGATTTCAACACGCCCACGGCCACACGGACGCCAACAGCAACGCCAACGGCCACGCGCACGCCAACGCGCACCTCCACGCGCACGCCAACACCAACGCAAACGGCCACCGGTACGCCAACGCAAACTCCTACTGGCACGGGTACACCAACGCCAACGCCGACGTCGGGAGTACCTGCCAGCGCAACGCCAACTCCTACGTCAGATGCGCCGACTGCAACGTCAACGCCCACGCCTAAACCCCAAACGGACACCCCCACTCCAACCCCGACAGTAACATCTGCATCAGGCGCGGATGTGGCAATTACCAAGACGGCCGATCGCACGACGGTTCCTCCCTTAGGGACGATTCACTATACCATTATCGTCACCAATAACGGCCCGCAGACTGCTTTGAATCTTCATATCACGGACACTCTGCCTGCGAATGTGATGCCGCCTATTGCTCCTCCAATCGGCTGTACACGTACTGGCTCCGTACTTTACTGCGCCCAATCGCAGCTCAATGCGGGCGACGCTTTCTCTATCGAGTTCAACGTAATCGTAACGCCCGGCGCCACCGGCACCTTGACAAACCAGGTGCGGGTCACTGCAAGCACAACCGATCCCAATCTGACGAATAATCATGCTCAGGTTGATGTCGCGGTCACGTCATTCCTGGGAAAACACTGGCCTTTGCCGCTGCCCACCGTAACCCTTCCCCCCATCGCCTTGCCGACCATGATCATTCCGACACCGCCCTGGCCGCGCTGGGCCTGGCGCTAGGCACAGGGCATCACCGGCGACGTTTCACGTCTCACGGAGCACCCATGCGTTTCTCCCATACCGCTCGCTCGATTAGCTGATGGATTTCCTATGAACACCGCTGCCGATTTCCAGTTCGACAACAAATACATCATCCAGGCCGAACTGGGGCGTGGGGGCATGGGAATCGTTTATCGCGGCTTTGACACGATCCTGCAGCGCCCCGTGGCCGTCAAGGTGCTGGCCCCCCACCTGAGCCAGGACCCGGCCGCCGTCGCGCGCTTTCGCCAGGAGGCGGTGGCCGCGGCCAATTTGCAGCACCCCAACATTGTGACGATCCATGCCGTCGGCGAGGTGAACGGCTACTATTACATTATTATGGAATTGCTGGAGGGCGCGTCGCTGGACAAATGGTTGGTGGGGCGCGGGCCGCTGCCGCTGGCACAGGCGCAGCACCTTCTGCGCCAACTCGCGGCCGCGCTCGATTACGCGCATCAGCGCCAGTTGGTGCACCGCGATGTCAAACCGGCCAACGTCATGCTGGCCGCGAATGGGCACGCCACGCTGATGGACTTTGGCCTGGTGCGCGTCGCGGCTGGCGGTGATGGCCACAGCACAGGCGGCGGTGGTACGCCCACGTACATGGCGCCCGAACAAATCTTGGGTGCAGCCGTGGATGGCCGGGCTGACATCTATGCCCTCGGCGTGATCCTGTATGAAATGGTGACAGGTCAGGCGCTGTTTGTACGTGACGCGCCGCTCGCCACCGCCTACGCACACTTGACCGATGCGCCGCGGCCGCCGCGTCAACTGCGCACTGATCTACCTGCGCCGGCTGAGGCGGTGATGCTCAAGGCGCTGGCCAAGAAGCCGGAAGACCGCTTTGCCCGCGCAGGCGACCTGGCGGCCGCGTTTGCCCTGGCTTGCAACAATCAGTGGCCCGCCGGTTTCAGACCGTCGCCTACGCCGCTGCCCAAAAAACAACCAACACCTGCACCGCAACCTCTGCGGTCGGGCCTACCGCTGCCCTGGCTGGCGCTCCTGATCGCCCTCTTGGCTGTGGTTGTAGGCGGATTGGCCTGGGTCTCAACACGGCCCTTCCGCGCGCCTCGCCCGCCGTCCCCCACGTTCATTGCCGATGGTTCCTCCACGGCGCTGGACACGCCGACCGTGGTCACGAATGACATAAAGACCGCGCCCCCGCTCGTTGCCTCACCTACATCACCCCCCACTGCGCCCCTGCTGCCAACCAACACGCTGGCTCCGACGCCTGTGCCGACTGCACGCGCAGTCGCCACGCGCTCGCCGTCGCCAGCGCCAGCGACGCCGACGGCCATTCCCCAACCGGCCGCGCCCGCTCTTCTGGCGCCAGCCGAAGGGCTGGAAGTCACCAGCGCAACGACTTTTCTCTGGGCATGGACGGGTAGATTAGCGGCCAATCAAGCGTTCGAGGTGCGCCTGTGGCAAGATGGCGCGCATGACCATCTCACCGCCGCCGGCGCTGAGGCCCAGTCCGCCGGCGGCGACCGCTGGCAGCAGCGCATAGACGTCAGCCAAACAGCCGCCGTCCGCGCTGCCGGCGCCGGCGCCTATTGGTGGACTGTGGCCGTCGTGGACACCAATCCTTACGCGGCGATTGGAGATGAAGCGCCTCCCCGCCGCTTAACGGTGAAATAAGCCTGCGCCGTCAACGTATCTTGCGTATCATCCTCAGAAAGGTCGGATCAACACCTATGAATCACCGCCTGGGACACCAAGTCCACTGTCATAGACGCTCCACTCATGACCGCAGCCGACGGTCGCCCGGCCCGCGCGCGCGACTCTGCTTAGGCGCGATCATCATCCTGGCCCTGCTGTTGACCGGCTGCGGCGCCGCCAGCGCACCGCCAACGTCGGCTGCCCCCACGGCGCCAGCAGCCGACATGACGTCCACCCTACCGGCCGTGGTGATTGGTACGACCAACCCCACCGTTACGCTGGCGCCGCTGCCGCTGCCCACGTCCACGCTGGCGGTCACGCCGACGCCGACCACAGTCTCTTCTGCCACGGCGTCGGTTACGCCGACTTCCACACCTCGGCTTGACCAGGTTGCGCCTGCGCTTGACAGTCCGGCCAATAACAGCGCCGCCAGCGGCCGCACCGCCTTCCGCTGGACTTGGAATGGCCCGGCCTTGACCAATAATCAAGGTTTTGAAGTGCGCATTTGGAAGGACGGCCAGGCCGACCATTTCGGCGCGGCCGACCCGGTGCGCACGACCAGCGCGGCCATTGATCTCAACCAGGCGGCTGGCGTGCGTCAAGGCGGGGCCGGTACTTACCTTTGGACGGTAGCCGTGGTACAATTGAACCCGTACAAACGAATTGGCAAAGAGGCAGCGCCGCGCGCCCTCAGAATTGGCGGTTTGCCAGCGACGCCGTCGCGCAGCGCTGCCCCGTTGATCGGGCCAGGCGCGGCGCAGCGGTTCGCAGGCGCCGTGGGCCTTCTGAGCGGCAGCCTGCTCGTGGGTTGGCTTTACCTCAGCGGCGCGTATGAAGCCTGGCTGCGCCGTCGCCGTCCGTGAAATGGAATCACGGGCGGATGATGGAGGTTGGGGGCCTGCTGGTTGTCATGCTGGTCCCACTGGTCTTCAATCCCCTGGACGTCAACGCCTTTGAGGCGCCGAAAGCCGCGCTGTTTCAGATCGTCACGCTGCTGATGATCCTGGCCGCTCTTGCGCTGCCCGCCGCCGGCTTGCGTTCTGGCAAAGTCATCCTCTTGCCCTATCTGCTGTATGCGGCGGCGATTGTGTTGGCGACGATTTTCTCGGTTGACGTGCGCCGCAGCCTGTGGACGGCGCGCGCGACGGCCGATGGCGCGTTGACGCTGCTCAGCGGGGTGATCTTCTGCTGGCTGTTGGGCCGGGCGCTGATCACCCGGCGCCAGGTGATGCGCCTGACGCTGGCGTTGGTGATCGGCAGTGTGCCGGTGACGGTTTACGGGCTGCTGCAGGCCGCCGGCCTCGATCCCCTGATCTGGGTCAGCGATTCGGTTTCGCCCGTGCTAAGCACGGTCGGCCGCTCGAATTATCTGGCTGCGTATCTGGCGATGGTCATGCCGTTCACGCTGGCGCTGTGGCAAAGCGGCCATGAGGGGCAGCCGGCGCATCGTTT
>CAZEPA010000213.1:0-7194 GCA_964513955.1 uncultured Anaerolineae bacterium
GGCGTGCCAGTTTCCCGCCCGGCAAAAGCGGGGCTGGATAGTTGTTGAATATCCTGCAGCGCGCGGCCCGCATCGAAGCTCATCGCCTGGCTGCGATAGATACCAAGCGGCGACGTGGCGCGCAGCAGCAGAATCAACCCGACGATCGCCCCGACGCCCACACTCACGGTATAGCGGTTGAACAGGCGGCTGACATTGGCGCGCGTATCGTCCAAGAAGCGTCGCAGTCCCTGCCCCCAGAGGTTGAAGGTGAGGATAGACAGAAAGAATGCCAGGCCCGGATACCAGCCCATCCACGGATAGGAGCGCCACCAGTTACGCACGTTGGCCAGCAGCGCGCCCCATTCAGGCACATCAGAGAAGAAGTAGACAACCGGCTGCATTTGGCCCGTTTCGCCAATGGCGGCGCGAAAACCGCCGCCCATGAAGATGTTGAGGAAGCCGAGTTCGGCCAGGAGCATGAGCACGCCGCCCATTTCCAAAATGGAGAGGACCAGCAGCGAGGGCAGTAAGACGCTGAGCACGTGGCGTGAAAGCAGATGCACGGTGCGTGCACCGGTGGCGCGAGCCGCTTCGATGTACGGCTGCGGTTTGAGGCCGATCACCTGGCCGCGCACGAACTGCGCGATTTCGCCCCAGCCCACCAGCGAGACGCCGATGATGAAGACGCTCATGCCCTGCTGAATGCCCAACGCCAGGATCAGGATGAGCGCAAAGAGGGTCACCGGGAACGCAGCCCATACGGCAATGGCGCCCTGCACCAGGCGGTCAAACCACCCGCCGCGCCACCAGCCGGCCACTGCGCCGAGCAAGGCGCCGATAACCATGCGCGCGAGGGTGGCGAAGAAGGCCAGGGCCAGCGTGCGCCGTGCACCGCTCAACACCAGCGCCTGAATGTCGCGCCCCACCGGGTCGGTGCCCCAGGGAAAGGTCGTCGAAGGCGCGTAGGGCGGCGAGCCGATTTTGCCCTCGATCATCAGTACGCCGTGGGTTTCATAAGGATTGGCGGCGGCCAGGCGATCGCCGGCGATGACCAGGCCGACCAGGCCAACCACGAGCAGCGTGCCCACGAGCAGCGCTGGGTTGGTGATCGTGCTGCGCAGCACGCGCCGCGCGCCGCGCGATGGCGGCATTTCGGCCGCGGCCTCGCCCGCCGGACTGCCGGCAGCGGCAAGGGACGGCATCGCATCGTGGCGGCGGCCTGGCAGCATGTGGCGCAGGTCAACCCAGGCTTCGCGCAGCGAGCCGAGCATCTCTGCCAGCCAACGCCGCCACGTTTGGCCTTTTTCAATGAAGTCAGCGCTGGGCGTTGCGCGCAGGCGCGGATCGAGCAGTGGGAAGAGCATTTCCAGCGCCAGATTGATGAACAAGAAGAGGATGCCCAGCGTCACCACCAGGTCCGCGACGAGCGCACGATTTCCACCATCAATCGTTTGCAGCAGGGTTTGCCCCACGCCCGGCCACACGAAGAACGATTCGACCACCGGTAAGCTGGCGAGCGAGAAGCGTAGGGAAGCGCCCAGGGTGGTCAACACCGGAATCCAGACGTTACGCAGCGCGTGGCGCAGAAGGACGCCGCGGTCGCTAAGTCCCTTGCTGTAGGCGACGCGAATATAATCCTGCCCAAGCACATCAGCGAGCGTGAGATAGGTCACTTGTACGATCTGCGCCAACGGCCGCGCCGCCAAGACGAGCGCAGGCATGAGCAGATGCGCATCCCAACCAAAGCCGGTCTGTGGGAGCACGGTGATGTCGAAGGCGCGGTACACCTTGATGTTGAGAATCCACAGAAGCATCGCCAGGATGAAGCTGGGCACGGAGACGCCGAGAATGGAAATGAGCAGCACCAGGGAGCGATTGCGGCCGCTGCCGCTGCGCGCCACGCGCAAGCCAACCGGCACGCCGATCAACGTGGCCAGCAGCAGGGAGACCAGGAGAAGGCCGGCGCTGCGCGAGAAAAACGTCCACACCAGGCCAAAGGCTGGCTGATAGGCCTTTTGCCAGTAGTAAGTGACGGGGTGGTGAAACAGGTAGTCGAAGGTGGCGACCAGCGCCTGCCCGGCGGCGCTCCAGAGCGCGGCCGGCACACCCTGGCGCCCGCGCTCGGCCACCAGCAGGCCCAGCTGGGTCAGATAAGCGATGACAAGCACGATGACCAGGGCGGTGAGCAATCGGCGCCCCAAGGCGCGCAGTGCGTGGCGGAAATCTTGAATGGACATGCAATCCCGGTTCACGGATGAAGATACCGGGGTAGGTATGATACGTCAGAGCGGATGCATCGTCAAACCGGACAGGGGAATTTCAAACAAGCGCCTGACCAAATGCTTCGAATCGGGGGATAGCTCCTTCCCCTCGTTTGCATGAGACTCCCAATCCGGCTATAATCAGGCCCGCAGTCGCCAACACGCGACGGCTTATGTCCACGGAACAGGTCAAGGCATTCATTTCATGCTGGTGGATACGATTGCAACCATCGAGGCTGAGCTTACGCTAAAGAACGAAGTGCGCGATCTGACGCTGCGGCGCTCGCGCGAGTTGATTCGCTACTGCGCCCACGCGATTCGTGCCGCGCACCGCCATGAATTCGACGAGGCGCAGCGCCTGCTGCAAACGGCGCAAACGGCCGCCGCGGAAATGGTGGCCGACCTGGCCACGCATCAAGACCTGTACTACGCCGGTTACACCCAAGATGCGCTCAAAGAAGTGACCGAAGCGTTTCTGGTGGTGGCGTTTGTCACGGCGGCGCCTCTGCCCGGCCCCCAGGATTTGCACGTGGTTGGCGCCACCTACCTGCGCGGCCTGGCCGAGGCCACAACCGAGCTGCGCCGCTTTGCGCTTGACCTCGTGCGCCGCGGAGAAGTGGCCGAGGCGGAGCGCTACCTTGACATCATGGATGATGTCTATGCGCATCTCATTGCGATGGATTATCCTGATGCGATCACCGGCGGCCTGCGCCGGCACACCGACACAGTGCGCGGCGTTCTGGAACGCACGCGCGGCGATTTGACCGTGGCCGTGCGCCAAGAGCAGATGCGCGCCGCGCTGCACAGTTTTGAGCAGCGCCTGGGCGTCCATAACCTGGCGGCCGCCTTCGACGGCGCAGATTTTGGCGGGGACGGCGATACCGCGGCGGAGGACGCTGGCGCGCATGAGCCAGGATAGACTGATTAGGGCCAGCGAAATTGGACAGTATGTTTTTTGCCAGCGCGCTTGGTGGCTGGCACGCGTGATGAATATCCCCTCCACCAATGTGGGGGAGATGCAGGCCGGCACGGCGGCGCATCGCCAGCATGGGCGACGCGTAATCTGGGCTACCCGTGCACGTCAGGCTGGCATGGTTCTGTTGGCTGTGGCCGTGCTTTTGCTGCTCACCACCCTATGGATAGTGATACGAGGATCATGAACGTAACGGATATCAACCCAGCTCCGGCGCCAGTCCGGCGTCCTTCAAACAAAAGAGGATTGCTTCTACTCCTGGCTGCGGTTTTCTTTTTTGGCGTCCTGACGATCAACGTGGGCGCGACCGCGCCTGGGACTGCCGGCCACGGTTTGCTGACCGCTTTGTTGGGACGCGTCACCCCCTTGCCGCCCACCCCAACCAAGACGCCGACCGTCGCGCCTGAGTTCACTGCGACGCCAACCGCCACCTCGCCGCTGCCTACGGACACCCCAGTCGCCACGGCAACGCCGACCCCTGCGCCCACGGCCGTCGCGCACGTGCCAACCGTCACTGCGGGGCTGGCGAACCTGGTGCGCAGCTATGGGTATGACCCGACGGGTCGTTTCATCGTTGTAGATCAAGATCTGCAGCAGATGATCGTCGCAGAGCCAGGAAAGATCTATTTGTTACCCGTGAGCACAGGCGATCCTGAAAAGCGTACGCGCACACCGGCCTGGAACGGTTACGTGGGCGCATACTGGGGCACTTTTTCATCGTTCGGAGTGTTTGCTGACGAAGGCTGGTTTCTCTTCCGCAGCAACGGCTCGATCCTGATTCACGGCGCGCCCTACGTGCGTGATAGCAACGGCACCAAGGTCTATCAGCAGGTCGAGTCCATCGGCACCTATCCTGCTTCACGAGGCTGCATTCGCCTCAAGCCTGAGGACAGCGCATGGTTCAGCGCGTGGAAACCCGAAGGCGTGCCGGTGATCATTCTGCCATTCGGCGGCGGCGGTCTACAACTGTGATCGGTGCGCGGGGCCGTGAGGGGCCGTCGTGTTCCTGATTCTGGTCGCTCTCGCGGCGGCCGTGGTGGTCGGTTGGTGGCTCTTCCGCTTGGGTAACCGAGGCCTGGCCGTCAGCGGATTGCCCCGCGGCGACGTGGTCTACACCGACACGGGCGCCTGGCAAAAACAGGAACAGCCGCTCATCAGCCGCCAGTTTGGCCTGGTGGGCAAGCCAGACTATCTGGTGGAAACTGGCAGCGGCGCGCCCGTTCCCGTGGAGGTTAAGTCCGGGCGGCGGCCGGCGCAGCCCTATGCCGGGCACATCATGCAGCTGGCCGCCTATTGTTTACTGATTGAAGAAACCTGGCGCGTTCCGCCTGCCTTTGGTTTGCTGCACTATGCGGGCAGCGCCGGCGCGACGCCGGGACAAACGGGCGGCCCCACCACCGTCCGCATTCCCTACACACCACACTTGAAAGCTCAACTCGTGGAAACACTGGCCGCCATGCGCGCCGACCGCCACGCGCACCATGTGGCGCGTTCACACGACGATGCGGCGCGCTGCCAACATTGTGGGCTGGCGCACGCCTGTGATGAGAAATTAGCCTAAAAAAACGTCGCACAAGTTCGGCGTTCTGCAATCTACCGAGCTTGTACGACGCTTTGGGATGACTTTCGTCTCAGTCTAGAAGCTATTCGCCGCGACTTCGAGCGCGGCCACATCCAGCAGGCGGATGCGGCGGTAGCCCAGGTCAACCCAGCCTTCACGTTTGAAAGTGCGCAGAATGGCACTGACAGTCTCGCGATAGGTGCCGAGACGATCGGCCAAAGCCTGGTGGCTGGTGCCCGTGATGGTGTCATTCTTTTCGGCCAGTTCCAACAGCAGCGCCGCCAGACGTTCGGGCAGCTTCTTGTACGCCACATCCTCTAGATGCGATTCTACTTGCATCAGCCGTTTGCCAAAGGTTTGCAGCAGGCCCCAACCCAAAATAGGGTAACGCTCAGTCATGACACGCGCATCAGCGCGTGGCAAAATCCAAACGGTGCAGTCGCTCATGGCTTCGGCAAAAGCCTCTGGCGCCGCGCCGTCAATCAGCGCGCCTTCGCCAAAGATGGAACCTGCTTCGAGTGTTGCCAGCACCAGGCGACGGCCTTCGGAATTGGTGCACACCAGTTGGGCGCGTCCATCCATCAATATGTGCAGCTTCTGATCTAAGTCGCGAGGCGCAGCGATGACATCGTGGCGCCGGTAGCTGGCAATTGTGATCACTTGACCAAATGATGGGTCTTCGTCGGGTAGGTGAGCAAGCACTTGCGCCAGGGATGGTTGTTTTACGTTTTTTATCATAAGGATGCGGACTCCTATCTCTTACCGCCACATCGGCACAGCCAGCGGCCGCCGGTTGTGAGTGGTGCACCTGACTGTATTGTTAAATACATCTCTTGAGCGTATTATACATCAAATTGCGCAAATGAGCGACCATTGCCATTCGTGTATGTGATGTTTTCACCCTCTAATACGTACGCCAACCCCTTTTGTATCCCTCTTTTCTCGAACTCTCATGAAATCTTAATGTGTATGAGCGGCCCTGCGGCCAAGAAAGGGGTGGATCTCACATCACGGCCGCTGGCTCGGCCCGCGCCGATTCATTGTCTTGCCGCATCTGCAGAAGTTCCGTGGTCGGCAGAAAGATCAGTCCGCCGTCTGGGTGACGGATCAGCAGGCCGTTCGGCACCACCCACGCGGGCATACCCGCGTGATTGCGGTGTTTCTCATCGGGTGTTGCCCAGGGCGCGTTGTCGAGTAGGATCTGAATGATCAACTCTCTCATGGCGTGATGTCCCTTTCCAGAGCAACTGTCGTGGCTGTTGCCAGGTTTTTTGGAGGCTGGCGCTGACGCGTAAGCCGCCCAGGGTGACGCCGGCGGTGCTTTGGCCGGGAAAGATGCTGTCACCGACCAACCAAACGTTGGGGACGCGTGTAGCCGGCCCACGGGCGCTCAACAGGCTGTGCTGCGCAAAGCCGCCGACCATCCCTAAATGGCGACGAGTGAAGGCTTGGAAAGTGACGGGGGTCCCAGGCATCGCCAGGGTTAAATGTTGGCGAATCGCGGGCAAGATGCGCTCGACCGCTTGCAGCAGACGTTCACGATACGCTGCCTGCCGCGCCTCATACTCAGCCTGGCCTCCTGGTTGGTTGCGTAGCTCCCACCAGGGCGCGATGGCGGTATGGGTTGAGACGGTGACAGCGCGCGTGCCGGCGGGGGCGCGTGTGGAGTCCCAGGCTGGCGAAAGTGAAACGAAGACACTGTTGCCTTCGCCTAAAGGCTGACTCGGATCCATGATGATCTGATGGTGATCGCTTGCCAGGCCTGCCGGAATGGCGGCTTCGTCAACTCCCAGGTAAAGCATGAACGCGCCCCACATGGAACCGGGTTGCATCGCGGCCGCGGCCGGAGGCGGCGCGCCCGTCAGCAGGCTTTCCAGGTTCCACGGCGTCAGGTTGGCAATGACGGCATCAGCCTCCCAGCGATCCTGCTTGCGCGTGCGCACGGCCACGGCGCGGCCATGCTCCATTTCGATCTGCAGCACTTCTTGGCGATAAACGATAGTCCCGCCCTGCCGCCGTAGCGCGGCCACGAGGGTTTCGCTAATCTGCCCGACACCCCCCTGCACATGGAAAACGCCCTGACGGGCCAGATCAAGGGCTGTGGCGCCATACAGCGCATTGGCGCCAGAGGCAGTCGTTTGCGCGCTAATGAGAAGCTGCCCATCCAAGAAGGTACGCAGCGTCGGGTCTGTCGAGCCCAATCGGTCAGCCCACGCGCCGACCGATTGCCGGGCGTAGGGCAGCAGGCTGATGTACGATGGTTTGATAGAAGACGCCAGGCGCATGACCTCGGCGGCATTGATTGGGGGAAAAGGCGGCGCCCCGGCCGCGAATTGCCAAACCTGGTCTGCCACACGCTCTTGTGAGCGCCAAAAACGCTCGGCGGCTGCCCCCGGAAACACGCGGCGGCGCTCTTC